>CAZOZX010000024.1:0-23547 GCA_964584415.1 uncultured Syntrophomonas sp. | reverse complement strand
GCCGCCCCCCAAGGTAACCGAACCGTAAAAATAAAGAACTTATTCGATCAGCGTATCCTTTTGAATAAAGGCGAGTTTATCATCCAGATAAAAATCGAGGAGAAATACCTGGGCCTGCCGTATATACACGTCAAAAGAACCAAGATGGACAAGATAAACTACCCGCTGGTCACAATCTGTGCGCTCAAGTTTGACCAGCAGGTTCGGGTTGCCTTCAGTGGTTTGTGCAGCTTTCCTTTTCGCAGCCAGGTCATGGAAAACGAGATAAACGATGGATCACGGCCGGTTCGGGAGCGGGTCGAAAACGCTTTTAAGGTTATACCTGATCAAGTTGCCGATGATCTGGAAGGTTCGGCTGGATTTCGATCATTTGCGGCCAAGATTCTGCTCAATAGTGCAGTCAATGAGTTGGAGGCCAGGTAATTATGAAAGAAATGCTCGGGGAAGGTATTATCTGTCTCCAGGTGAACGGTGAAAACCAAAAACTGATGGTTCGGCCGGCTGATACCCTTCTTTTTGCGCTGCGGGAAGGCTTGGGACTGACGGGCGCCAAGCCCGGATGTGAGAACGGAGATTGCGGGGCTTGTACGGTGCTGGTCGACGGGTGGCCGATTAAGTCCTGTCTAATGCTGGCGGTGGAAGCGGTTGGTCATGATATCACCACTATCGAAGGGTTGAAAAATGCTCCAATCCAGCAGGAGTTCATCAGTAGATTCGCTTTTCAGTGCGGTTATTGCACGCCGGGATTTATCATGAATAGCCAGGGCTTAATTAATATTCACCCCGATGCCAGCGATGAAGTAATAAATGAATGGCTGCAATCGAATATCTGCCGCTGTACTAGCTACCAGGAGATTACCGAAGCCATAAAATCTGCATTGAACCCCAGTCAACCGTAGATCAAAAATATACGTATAAAAGGGGAGGCCCGACCAGAGGCCTCCCCTTTGTTTGATAGCCGACAAAACATCTCGGCAATATTCAAGAACTATAAATCTCAGGCAGTTTTGCTCAAGGCGGATAAGGTATTCGTCAGCCAGTGATATTTCGAAATTATATGTGGTGATAGATACAGAACCTGAAAAAGGATTTGAAATTATACCCGTCGAACCAATAACCGGTATAATAACTGAGGACGGGTTGTTTGATCCCGGGACTTTCATTGCCTATATGGAAAGCGGCATGAGCAAGTGAGCCATAGCCGCAGAGGGTATGGGGGATTATTGGCCTAAGTAAATTTGCCTGTCACAATTACATAGTTTAACTGGAGGTTAGGAAAATGGCAATTGACAGAGTTCGCGATTATTTCGGGAAATGGGGAAGGCAACGGGATATTTTGGAGTTCGATATTTCCAGTGCTACGGTGGAACTGGCTTCTAAAGCTTTAAATATCGAACCAGCCCGGATAGCCAAAACCATTTCCTTTAAAGATAAAGAAACTGCGTTGCTGGTAGTTGCAGCCGGGGATGCGAAGATTGACAGTGCCAAATTTAAGGCCGAATTTGGATTAAAGGCAAAAATGTTGAAGCCAGATGAAGTATATGAATATACCGGGCATGAGGTGGGCGGCGTTTGTCCCTTCGGTTTAAAATTAGATTTACCGGTTTATCTTGATATTTCCTTAAAAAGATTTCAAACCGTCTATCCGGCTTGCGGGAGTGACAATTCCGCTATTGAGCTTAATTTGCCCGAACTCGAACAATACTCAAACAGTGCTAAATGGGTGGATGTCTGCAGAAACTGGCAGATGGAACAGAAGGCCTGTGGGTGATCAAGAGCTTCATCTTATCTCAAAGTGGATTGTTAGATGAATAAACAAAGAAGATTCCTGATCGGGTCATAGGAATCTTTTTTATTGTTATTGTTGGCTGACTGAAATGGCGGGGTAATTCGCTTCAGTATGGTGTTTTCCTCTAAGTACTGTATTCATTTCCAGTTATACTGGAATGGATGCAGGAAAAGGTATCAAGTATCCATCATATTTGTGCTATGAATACAACAAAACATTTTGACATTGATGTATCATTATAATTGCAGCAAGAATACTGTCGAAATTATAAATCTAAGTAGGGAGAGAATTGCATTGAGTGGATTCTTCGGAGTTGTATCCAAGGACGATTGCGTCATGGATGTATATTTTGGTACAGATTATCATTCCCACCTGGGGACTAGCCGGGGTGGCATGGCGATTTGGAGCGGGAGCGGATTCAAAAGCTCTATTCATAATATTGAGAATACTCAATTCCGGGCCAAATTCGATTCCGAATTGCCTAAATTAAGCGGCAATATGGGGATTGGATGTATTAGCGATATTGAACCGCAGCCTTTGACGGTACGTTCTCACCTGGGGCAGTATGCCATTTGCACGGTGGGGAGGATCAACAATATAAAGGAACTGACTGAACTGGCTTTTTCCCAGCGTAATATGCATTTTCTTGAGACCAGCCGTGGTGATATAAATCCGACTGAACTGGTGTCGTTGATTATAGACCAGGAAAATTCCATCAAGGATGGTCTGCTGAGAGCCCAGGATCTGATTGAAGGTTCATGCTCCATAATGCTGTTAACTCCCAAGGGGATTTATGCTTCCCGGGACAGGTTGGGGCGGACACCTTTGATTGTGGGTGAAAAGGATGGCGCTTTGGCGGTTACCTTTGAGTCCTGTACCTTTACCAACCTGGGTTATACTTTCAAGTATGAACTTGGCCCCGGTGAGATAGTTTTATTAAGCCCCGATGGTCTGGAGAAAATTGCTCCCCCAAGAGACGAAATGAAAGTGTGTGCTTTCTTGTGGGTCTATTATGGCTATCCCTCTTCAACCTACGAGGGAATGAATGTTGAACTTATGCGTTATCGCAATGGCGCCGCAATTGCTAAAAACGATGATGTAGAAGTCGACCTGGTGGCCGGTATACCTGACTCCGGGGTGGGACATGCCATCGGTTACTCGAATCAATCCGGAGTACCTTATGGACGCCCATTTATTAAGTACACACCAACCTGGGCCAGGAGTTTCATGCCCCAGGACCAGAATATCCGAAATCTGGTGGCTAAAATGAAACTGATGCCGGTTCCCGAATTGGTCGCTGATAAACGCCTTCTTTTCTGCGACGATTCTATTGTCCGCGGCACTCAGCTGAGAGAAACGGTAGACTTGTTATACCGGTGTAAGGCGCGTGAGGTGCATATCCGCTCGGCTTGTCCCCCGCTGGTATTTGGCTGTAAATATTTGAATTTCTCAACCTCCCGCTCCGACCTGGATCTCATCGCCCGCCGGGCGATTATTGATCTGGAGGGGAAGGAACCCGAGTCGCTGTACGAATATTGTGATCCAGCTAACGAGAAGTACAACTGTCTGGTGGGGCAAATTAAAAAATTACTTAACTTTTCTGGTTTGAAATACCAAAACCTGAACGACATGCTTGATGCAATAGGAATCGACAAGGATAAAATCTGCACTTATTGCTGGAACGGTAAAGAATAACAGCAGATAAAGGTTCACTATGGGCTTGGATTCATAAATAATGGATCCAGGCCCTTTTTATTACCTGCGACAATTAAAAAAGATCATAACAGCGAAAGACCCGCAGCCAAGGGGGTGACTACGGGTTTTTCAAATATTGATTTGGCTTAGGAAGCGGATTTGGATTCGAATATCTGGTATTTGTTATTTGGTTACATCATGTTGGTTATTCCGACTGCCAAGCTGGCCCGTTTCGGCTTGGATCCAGTTCTGGATTCAATGGTTTTTGGACGCTGGTGGGTAGACTGTTCAGCTAAAGATATGCGTGCAGTTGTTAGCAGTTGGTCAAAATCGGGGCTGCGGTGATCCAAATAATTAATCAATTCAAAGTCCTCTGAGATACTGATTCCTTTCAGGCAGTGCTGAACAGCTATAAGGGTATCATCCAGGATATTGAAAAGGTATTTGGCAATGTTCTCGTGGGTAGGCCTTACTTGGTTAAAGGGGAAAACGTCGTTCAAAACTACATCTCGGTAGGGGGCTAAGACATCATTAACTGAAGCTAATAAACTGCTCCCGACCAAACGCAGATGGCCAGCTGTCTCTTCAACCTCCAAATTAATACACCAGCGATGCCGGTGAACTGGTATCGCGCCCTCATTATACTTTTGGTGGTGTTGATACTCAAATAAGACTTCCAAAACCATTTACAATTTCTCCTTAACCGCAGGCATCAGTCTGCCTGCCATCTGGAGACAGGTAGCTAACGCCACCTGCCGAAAAGACTGCGCTTTTTCTTTCCGACATTATCGGCCGGGACCTCGCCTCCCTGTGATTTGGCGAGAAGGTTAGCCCGCATGCGTTCTATAATATCGTCGCCCTTAAGCATCTCATCCAGTTCGGCATGACGTTCTGTGACACTCATAAAGAGGATTTCATCTTCCCACAAGCCTATTTCCAGTAAACGCAGGTCTTTCATCATCACTGTGTCTTCCAGGCAATTAAAGAAATAGCTGGCTACATTTTCATCGCTGGGATCAATCAGATTAAAAGGAAAAACGTCATTTAGCAGAACATCTTCATATCGGGATAGAGTTGATTGTACAGCTGCTAAGACTTTGGCTTGAATTATATGCGGACTGTCTTCCGGTACTTCAACCTTTAGCTTTATCAGCCAATTGTGATTATGGTTCTGATGGTCCCAGGTTTTGCTGGAATGCTCATGCCAGGCATTAACTGGCGTCTCCAAATACATAATATTAGGAACTTCCATTACTTGAGGCTTTTGCTCTTCAGTAACGGCCCGAATTTCTACCGCCGTTTCGGTCTCTATCAAGGGAGTGGAAGAGGGATTTTGAGAAATGCATTCTTCCATCGGCAGCTGATCAAGGTCCAGTGGAGATTCTTCCGTTTTCGGCCAAACCGCTTCTGTTACCGCAGAAGATTCGGTGTTGCCAGTCAATGAAAGCAAATCAGAGAATGGTATCACCTCAGATGCCCAATCCTGTTTTTCTGATAGCACGGATTCAGCTGCTGCTTGCTCACAAAATTCCGCATTTGCAGCCGGTTCGTTTTCAATGTCGGTAAATTCAGAGACAGACAGTGCAGCCTCCGTCGTTGATTCAATGCTGCTTTCGTAAATTGACTGAGGTTGCAGAGACTCGTATTCCGTCGTACCATCTTCATCCGGCGTAGACATTGCAGATAAGGTTGGCAACTCCATATAATCGGACAGTTGAATGATTTTGTCCGGGATGAAGCAATCGGAATCAAGCTCTGGTATGATCAAATCAGGCGGCAGGGACGGTTCAGCCATGGCTCTGGAACCCAGCTCCCGATCAATTGCGGCTATCTCCATATCCAGCTCCGTTATTTCCTGCTGTTGGGGTGATACGATACCGTCAGCATAGGCTTGAATCGATTTGATCCGCCGGTCAGCCCGGCTGTTGATATCACCGGCTATTTTTTGGCTCTCTTCCAGAGCGGCGTTTATATATTTTTGCCGATCTTCAAAGAATAAGATTTGCTGCTGTAAGTCGGCTGACTTTTTGGTTACTGAATCAACTTCGGCCATTAATCCTTGTAATTCGGACGACATCGTACTTATTAACGCTTCTGCCTCCGAGTTTTTAGTGGCAGCATAGGTAGTTCCCATGTCACTTACCCCTTTATATTTTATTTCGCTGCTTAACCAATCATTTTTTGGCTTCTGTTTATCACAGTGAAAGTGGTCTCTTCGCCTGTATCCATAATCTTTTCCAGGGACAGTTTGTATTGGTCCAGACGGTCGATTACATCGTCCTTAAATGCCCGAGATTTCATTTGCAGGAGCTCAAGTTCCTGGTGTTTGAGTCTTAATTGCTCTTCCGTTTCCTGCATCAGAACTTCTGCCCGGGCCCGAGCCTGGGCCTCAGTCTTTTGTGCACTTATTTGCGCTGTTATCATCACTTCTGCTATTTGGCGTTCTTGGCTGATGTAGTTTTCCAGCTTTTTTTGCAGTTCCATCATTTGAGCTTCGGCGTATTGGAGTTTTTTGCGTGCGTTTATGATCTCCGCTTGTAAGGTTTCGACTGTTAATTTGTTTTCAGACTCACTTCCAGATGGTTCGAGAGCCGCTTCCTTGGGCGAGTTGCCGAACAGTTGAATACCCATAAATTCACTCCTTTTCATAAATACAAGAATTGTCACCGCGGAATCTATGTAAACTCTGAAAAAGGTGCAGAAAAAAACCTGCAGTGCGCAAGTTGCACTACAGGCTGATATCGTCTCCTATATCGTCCCGGCAACCTGGCAGTCATAACCTTTCGGCCTTAGACCCATGGCTTTGCGTCCCCGCCTTTCGACGAGTTTGCCTTTTTCAAGAGTTACATTAGATAATAATATCCTATCCAGATTATGTCAAGGCTTTTTCCAAAATATTCTTAAATTTTTGATTATTTTTAGTCGATAATAATAAAGATTCATTAATGAAAGGTGGATTTGAGTAATTTGGGAAGTTTATTGGCTATAAAAATCAATGAGAGACCCGCTCATGCCCCGCATGTACAGGAGATTCTTACCCACTATGGATGCAATATCAGAACCAGAGTAGGATTCCATGAAACGAATGAAGACAATTGTTCCATGGACGGTCTGCTGATACTGCAGATGTGCGGCGACAAGGATGAGATCCAGGCCATGTATGATGATCTTGAGAAAGTGGAAGGTGTAATACCTAGATTTATTGAATTTTAAAAACATTTGAGTTGAGTCGGGATCATAGGGTTCCCTGATCTGCTTATAGCAGAAAGGGAACCTTTTTATTTAACATATCGGAGCCCGTCATAAAGGAATTGCTGTTTACGAGTCGAAAAAAGCAATATAATGGTAACAGTGGAACAGACAGCCGTAAAAAGTTAGTTTCCATCATTATTAAAGGGTGTGAGTCATGAGCGAAATTATAACCGTAGCTACCCAAAAAGGCGGCACTGGCAAGACGACTACCGTGAATGCGATGGGAGCTGTCTTAGCTATGAAAGGTTACCGCGTACTGATGGTGGATATTGATCCCCAGGCTAATTTGACATTCACCGTGCAAGCTGATAAAAGCCTTAAAACATCGTACGACATTTTAACCGGGAAACATAAAGCTGCCGACGTAATAGCCTGCATAACCGTATCTGAATCCAGACTATCCAACAAGAACGCTGCTCGTACGGAAGAACCGCCAACCCGGGAAATAATTCCCGCCTCCGAGGTGTTAAGCGGACTAGATCTGGAGCTTACCTCTATCGGGAAAGAGTACAGGTTAAAAGAAGCGTTAAAATCGGTGCGCGGTGACTTCGATTATATTATCATCGATACCCCGCCCAGCCTTGGTATTCTGACCATTAACGCCCTAACCGCCAGTGACAGTGTAGTAATAACTGCCCAGGCTGATATATACAGCCTCCAGGGGATATGGCAGCTATTTAAGACCATTGACGCCATCCACAGATATACCAATCCTGAACTAACCGTTAAAGGCATTTTGCTGACCCGGCACAATCCCAGAAGCGTACTGAGCCGGGACTTGACTGACATGATTGAGGAGACGGCCGGACAATTAGAGACTTTTTTATACAAGACCCCCATACGTGAGGGTATAGCCGTGAAGGAAGCCCAGGCCTCAAGACTGGATCTTCTCAGTTATGCGCCAAAGAGTAAGGTAGCTCAGGACTACCGGGATTTTACCAATGAGTTTTTAGAGAGGAGCAAGGATAATGGCCCGCAAGAGCTTTAAAGACAATCCGGCAATGAGATTTATTACCTCCCCCGATCTAAAGGCAGAAACAGGTGGTCCCGAACCAAAGAGCAGCTTGGCAACAGACCGGAAAGCCAGAGAGGGGAACATGCGGGAAGGGCAGGAAGGTGGCCGGATCAACGTATCCTTTACCCCGGAAGAATTTCACTATCTCCAGACCATAGCCCGTTTAGAGGGATTATCAATTACTGGCTATATAAATCGCCTTATCAGCACCGACCGTCAGGTCAGGCAGGCGGAATTGGACGAGACCGACAAATAGAAAGCAGCGGGCGGCATAAAGTTCAGATTCTCGCTGCTGTTGCTGTCTACCCGTGTTTTGGTTGATCGGGAATGTAATAGGACTGCATAATTTGCAGGAAATCCTGGGGTATGGGTATGACTTGATCACCTTCGAGCCAACCGCATGATACGGCTGCCGAAGCGATTATTTCTCCGCTCCCGGCTCGCCTGATTTCCTGCTGAAAGGTTAGTTTAGCTCGTCTCATTATCGGCAGCCATATAAAGATCTCTAAATGGTCTCCCATTACAGCTGGTTTTTTATATTTTATATCTATCTCGGTTACAATGATGTGAACTCCCCGGTCTATAAATCCTTCCAGGGGACAACCGGCGTTCTCCATAAATTGTGTACGGGCTTCTTCCAGCAGGATGAGATATTGGGCGTTGTTAACATGCCCATATGAGTCAATATGATAATTGCGGACCCGCAGCGGTACCATGAACTTGGCGGCCATGAGTATCCTCCTCAAAAAGTCATTTTGATAGATTATCTCATAATTCTATTTTTCTGCCAAAGTACTGTTGATTATCGGCAATCTATAACCAACAGAAAGGAGAATACATGCAGACGGATAAGCACCCGTTGATTTTTCATATATTCCTTCCGGCACTATTCTCGGTTCTATTTTTCATAAATGCGGCATTACCGAAAACCACCTTGGGGTGTGCCAACCGAGGCATAGTAGCTATAGTTATAGCTGCTGCCAGCATCCTGATGGCTTTGGCTACCGTCATTATAGGTCTGAAACTGCGCATATCGAAAGATCCCCTGTCTTTGTGGTGGATAATCACAACCTTAATACTTATGATTCCTCCCATAGCCTTGATATATCTTGCTTAAGCAAGGTTTCAATAGGCATCATCGGAGGGTCGCAATGTGGTTTTTGTAAAACATACTAATATCAAGTATGATGGATTAAAGGGGGTGTCGGCATGACAGCGGAAAATCCGAAAAGCTTGGTAATAATATGCCTGCTCTTAAGTTTATTCATAATAAGCGGTTGTACTCTAACCGATCCCTACAGAAAAAGTGTATATAACGATAATACCAAAATAGCCCGGGAAGCGGACAGCTATACTTTTGGCAGCCGGTTGGGAAGAACTGAGGGAAATAAGTTGAACATAGATATCTCCCAATTTTATGGCAAGCAGACAATTTGGTCGATCGCTGCCGGCGAAGACTGTATCCTGGAAACAAGTGTGAAAGCCGACGTTACTGGGCAGTTCAAAATTTGCCTGGTTACTCCCGATAAAAGCGTAGTAATCATATCCGAAGGTGCCAACACTGAAAACATAAACGTCAATGTACCCAAGGGGTCCAATTCTATTGCGATTGTGGGCAGCAATGCCGGCGGCAAGGTCAGCATCAATATCGCCGTGAATCCAAAGGCCGCCATAATCCCCTACGAACAGTTGAATCGTTAATATTCGCCTCGTGGATTCAAACCAGGGTTGCTCTAGTCGGCAGGGGAGTGGTGCAGTTGCTGCCCTTACCGGTAAACCTTACAATATAAAGAAAGACCACGCTCTCTTAAAACAAGGATTAGATTACCAAATCAGATTAGCACCTATAGTGCAGTAAACAAGGAGGAAGAGGTGAGGGTATGTTTAAGAGGATTATGGTTGCATACGATGAGGGCAAAGCCGCTGCCAAGGCTTTAGGCACTGCTATTGACTTGGCTAAAGCTACTTCGGGTGAGATATATATAGTTTCAGCCTATCTGAGGGAAGACAATCCTACCCGGCTGGAATTTCTCGCCAAAATTCAATCCGAAGCAGCTCAAAAGGTTACCGAACAAGGCCTGGTAGCCCATCGGAGATTAGAAGCCGGGGAACGTTCACTGGGTAAGGTAATCACCAAAATTGCGGAGGAGTCAAAAGCGGATGTTGTAGTTATGGGGACTAATAACCGGGGAGCCATAGGACGTATAATGTTTGGCAGCGTATCTGATTTTTTACTCCACAATCTCACTTGTCCGGTATTGTTAATCAAATAAAATGTTTTTACCCAGAATTAAATAAAGAATATCAATTACATCTGCAAAATAGATCGTGGTTATTTGGCTATTAACGCTATACCTGTATTTGCTCTTTTCCAAGAGATCAAAAGTTCAAATAATGATTGCGACTCGGAATCGGGGGGAATATTCCCCCCTTCAGACCGTCAAAAAAGGCTGATAGCTGCGTTAATTCGGAATTTCCGTTTAATCGGCGTACCTCATGTACGCCTTAATCACGGACCTCCCGATTGCCTTGCTCTAAGCTTTTTTTGTTTGGTCTGCCTTAAAATTAGCTTCTTTGACACTATGTAGGGGGATACTCCCCCTTTTTATTTGCTCTAAAATAGTTGATTCAAACGCTTCGCTCATATAATTGCGGTCTGCGACTCAAACTATTCTAGAGTCAAAAACTGATCTTGAGGAGTGATTAAAATCAACAGCGATAAATATCCGGAAAGAAATATTTCCTACTGGCTGGATTCAACCTCCAGACCAGACTATCCTGCCCTGGAGAAAGATTTGGAGGTTGATGTGGCCATAATTGGGGGAGGCATAGCCGGTTTAAATTGCGCCTACTTTCTTACCGAGGAAGGAATGAAAGTGGCCATTGTGGAGGCCGATAGGCTCCTGCATGGCACTACCGGCCATACTACCGCCAAGGTGACATCCCAGCATGCTCTTATTTACGCCCGGCTCAAAAAAGATATAGGCGAAGAAAAAGCCCGCCAATATGCGGAGGCTAACCAGGAAGCGATCCATGCCATTGGCGATATAATCAAGCAACACAATATTGAATGCGACTTTATCAGGCTTCCAGCTTATGTTTACACTCAGTCTGACCAGTATATTAAAGACATCCAGGATGAGGTTGAAGCTGCCTGCAGTTTAGGAATTGACGCCGATTTTGCGGAGGAGATTCATCTGCCTTTCCCGACTAAAGCAGCTGTGCGTTTCAATAACCAGGCTCAGTTTCATCCGCTGAAGTACCTGGATGCCCTGATTCAGCAGATCGTTGGCAAAGGCGGTCAAATCTTCGAGCACACCCGGGCTATGAACATTGAAGAGCAATCCAGGGGGAAATACCTGCTTATTACTCACTCCGGCCGAAACATCAAGTCATCCAAGGTAATCATTGCCTCACATTTTCCTTTCTATGATGGGGGAGGATTATATTTCGCCCGTATATGGGTATCCCGCTCTTATGCGCTCGGGGTTATCGCCGATACCAAATTGCCCCAGGGTGTGTTTTTGTCGGCCGAGCAACCGGTGCGATCTTTGCGGTCCCAGCCTTTTGGCGACCGGGAGTTAATAATAGTGGGCGGCGAGAGTCATAAAACCGGGCAGGATAGTGACACCAACCAACACTATGCTAATATTGAAAGCTGGGCCAGGGAGAACTTTACTATAATCGATATACCCTATCGCTGGTCAACCCAGGACTGCATGACTTTGGACAGCATACCTTACGTGGGACGGCTAACCGCCTCGAATCCCGACATATATATAGCCACTGGATTTAACAAGTGGGGGATGACCAACAGCACTGCATCAGCCATGATAATAAGAGATTTAATAATCAAAGGTGATAATCCATGGGCAGAGGTTTACAAACCATCGCGGTTTCCCAATCTGGGCCAACTGGTGGTTCAGAATGCAGACGTTGCCAAACATTATGTATCCGGAAAAATAAGCCCGGTATCAAAGCATGAGGATATTTCCCAAGGGCAAGCAGAAGTTATAAGTTGGCACGGGGAAAAGACGGGTGCCTACCGGGATGAAGATAACCATCTGCATATGTTGGACATAACCTGTACCCACATGGGCTGCGAACTAGGCTGGAATAACGCTGAGCACACCTGGGACTGCCCGTGCCACGGGTCCAGGTTTACCCCTGAAGGATCGATAGTGGAGGGACCAGCTTTAAATTACTTGAAGCCGATCGAAGAAAACCGTAATGATGTGGAACCCAACGTTGTTCAGTAAAGTCCGGCAAGACTGGTTTTACTTTGAAGAGCGGGTTTCTTTAGCCATATATGATCAATACATTTCCCTGCTGCTGCAGGGAAATGTATTTTTCTGGGTGGCGTGAATGAAACGGAACAGACAAAATCCGTAACACTCTATAGCTAAAATCAATACTATATTGATAGCACGGGTTAATGGAGGTGAGCCAAACGTGCACAAAAAAAAGTATAACTGCTTCACTAGTTATGATGCAGGAAAAAACAAACAGGAGCGGGAGTCCGCCTATGATCGCCGGGCTGAAGCAGCAGGACCCATGCAAGAATCCCTGGGGATTTTAAGCCAGCAAAAATTTTGTACCAGCAAAGCCTACCAAAAAGCGACAGTCAGTGTGCCGGTAGCGGTAAAACCCTTTTCTGCAGCCGGCAAACCCCGAACTTTTTGCAACGGAGATCCAGTTCTCAGGGATGCGCGTTGCGGCGGCAAATACGATCCCTATGATGAATGGACTGATTATCGCCAGGACGGCGGTAAAACAGATGATGAGATCTGCTATTTCATTTTTACCCAGGAGATCTGCATAGAAGTACCGGTCCATTTTGGCGCCAAGGTACATTTAGACCAACCCCGGGTTGAATGCCATGAAGCATCAACTGAACGATGCGATGACTGTAATAGTGGTGATGTTGAATACGAGGACGAGGAGGACTAAATCTCAAATGCATTTTGCCGGGAGTAAAATTTCCTCCCATTAACATTTTTTCTCACCACCGCATATTATGTGGAAAAGAAAGGAGGAATTATCAAAATGCCATGTCCGGTTCCAACCCAAGAATGCAACAACACCATTGATTACAGTGCTGTTCTTATCGGGGAACAGATATTGCCGTTCACTTTTGAACTCGATCCCGACCTGTCAATATTAAACCCCGAACCCGGTGAAAACCAACGCTTTTGCTACCGGGTAACCGGTGTCGGAGCAGATAATTCGACATTTGTGGACTTAAGCCACTGGGTATTGTCATTATGCGCCAATATCACCCGCGAGCAAATTACTAACATTGAGGTAACCATTGGGGGTATACCCCAAATAATAACCGACGAAAACGTAGAGCTATTTATCCCCCCAAATGCTGATCCAACTACCGGCTGCCCAGGACTAAAGTTTAATTTTGCTGTAAGCAAAGTCCTCAATGGACCAGGCAGCACAGGGCTGTTCTGTTTTGAACTGACCACGCTTTTCCCAATCGGACCTGTGAATGTTTGTGTTAAAGGAGGAGATCTTGCCTCCTCTGCTTTAGCTATCTGTGGTCCCGTCTGCAATGAAGTGTGTGAAGTACTAGCCTCCCAACTCATCAATGTCTGTGTGCCCATCACCATCACCCCGGAGGTCTGTGTTGGTCCCACCAGTACCTTCTGCTGCGCTCCTGCCGTGGTAGGTATAACGCCCTGTGGCGGGATTCCTGGAGGTACCTGTACCTTTACCGTTTCCCAGCTGCTTTGTGTCGAAGTACCGGTTAACTTCAAAGCTACTGCTGCCCCCGGCGAGACATTTGTTAATTGCGGCGATGCTGCCTCCGGCGCATGCGAATGCCCTATAGATGAAGGCGAAGGTTAACCGTCCCAACTAATCAAGACAGACAAGAGGAGGCTTGACCGCCTCCTCATTTTTTCATTGCTTTTCCTGCCAGTAGGTGACATGGTCTTCAGGGTCGGAGATTACTGCCCGCAGTGGTTTAAAGACAATAATAGCTGCCTGGTCAGAGATAAATGGTGCCTGCATGGGATGGTTTTGCTGGTGAATCAAGCGGTATTTTTCAGCTCGTTCGCCTTCTGCTAGCTGGACCGATCCGCTCAAAGTGATAGCCTGATTTCTATTTTCCGTACTTATCAATACCGCTGCCCGGGGATTGCTTTTCAGGTTGTCTATTTTAGTACTATCCTTGCGGCTGCTCATAATCAAAATGTCTTCTTTTGCATCCAAGCTAAAAAACATTAAGGACAAGTATGGTTCATCACCATTAAGAGTTCCCAGGCAGCAGACCTGGTTTGACTTCAGGATCTCCCGTAAGTAATCTGGCAGCATAACATTACCTCATTTCGATGTTAGACATAATAAAACAAATAACGCGTCTATAATCCTAGCAATAGACTAACATAATTTGTTACAGGTAGAAAATAGGCTAATCGGTATGATTGTGGGTCGATAGAATGAAATAGCCCTGGTAAAATACAGGGCCATTTTAGTTTTAGATTAATGGGCAGAAAAGAATAGCTCCTAGTTGAATGCCTGTTTTTTTCGGGGACTTAAAGAACTGCCGCCGAAAGCACCCAAACAGGCGATGGCCATAATCATAACCATATATAAAAGATAATAGGGATTAAACTGGCTCAATATGTATAGGCCTAGGATCATAATCCCGGGCAAACCAACGATTAGCCCCCAGGACCAGGAGTACTTAGGCTGGAAGTAAGCCCATACAGCACCTAAAAGAGCGTATACCAATAATATCAACCCAACTGTGACAAGCCTTTCGGTGAGAGAACCATCCGCAAAGACGGTTACCAAAACCCCAAAAAAGCCAAGTATCGAGCCCGCCAACAGAGCTAATGCCATACTCAAATATTTCATCACTGTCACCTCGTTGCTATCTACTGCGGTTATCAAACATAATAAAGGAAATATATGTAAATAACAATAGGCTCAAACGCAAAAATATCAGCAAATAAAAAACTCCTCCAGTCTGCCTGGAGGAGTTTCAAGTTCTGACAAGGTGGCGGAGGGAAACCGAGTAGCTCAAGAACCAAAAACCTCACTTTTTACCTGTACAGGACACCAATACGAAGGATTTTTTAGAGTAACCTTGTTCTTACTTTTTATCTAAAGAAGGGTACTGGGTACTAAATTTTCACCTGGGTACGTGGAAGGAAACTAAAAACCTTAGGATTAACCATCCGAGTTGCTTAATCTCTCCGCCACCTTATGTACATTATAATACCTATTTTTCGGGAATACAACTAGATAATCTATGTAAATTATGGCAGTTATTTCTATGCTTCGGAGTTTCGCTGAATAAGAATTACTGCTAGAATATGGACTATAACCAGGCAGCATCCGGGTGAGCCTCATCATAGTGGTGGCAGTTTAAATATAGGAGTTGATTTCAATCGATTACCGCACGACTAGAAATGTAGTCCTTCTGATCGTTTTTGCCGCCATTGCAATCCTGGTGGTCATTAACGCCGGCCCTATTTGGCAGGGATTAAGAACATTCGCCTCCTTTTTCAACTCTCTGATAATTGGCGTTGTTATAGCTTTTATACTTAACCGGCCTTGCATGTTTATAGATAGTCATCTTGGTCTCAGGGAAAAGCACCCTTCTCTTAATCGCATGTTGGCAATAATACTCACCTACTTGCTGGTCCTGCTTATTATGTTTACCTTAATCATGTTCGTGGTCCCCCAGATAATCGATAGTATCCAGCAATATATCCAGAGGATGAGCAGCTACGCGGCTAACTCCCAGGGATGGCTCGATCGCATCACCAACACCCTGCAGCTGCAGAATATAGATCTTTCCTCGTTGAGCCGGCAGCTTTTAACTTCGGTCCAAAAATTCACCGAAAATATCTCGTTGGTACTTACATCAATAGTTGGAATTACCGCCGGAGTAATAAGTTTTATTTTTACTCTGTTTATTGCCCTTATTTTTTCGGTTTATCTTTTGGCGGGTAAGGAGTCAATCCTGGACAACTGCAAGAAGGTATGCCGAATATACCTCCCGCCGAGAATCTACTCCACCCTAGTCTATATATACCATGTAACCGTTGATGTATTTAACAAATTTGTTTACGGTCAGCTCAGCGAAGCAGTGATACTTGGAGTCCTTTGTTTCATCGGGATGCTGATGCTTCGATTCCAATACCCGGTAATGATTAGTACCTTAGTAGGGATTACGGCCCTGGTGCCAATGATCGGGGCTTATATTGGAGGGGCTATAGCGGTTTTTGTCCTGGTCCTGGTCTCGCCCATGCAGGCATTGTGGTTTATCGTCTTCCTGGCGGTATTACAGCAGTTTGAAGGTAATATCATATATCCTCGGGTGGTGGGGAGCAGTCTGGGATTACCAGGGATATGGGTTTTGCTGGCTACAATTATCGGCAGCGGTTTGGCCGGACCTTTGGGAATTCTGTTAGGGGTGCCCATTGCCACTATCCTATATACCCTGCTTAAAAATGATGTTAAGCGCAAGGAAGCTTTGGAAAGTTGTGAAACAGGGGGGCATTAATTTTGGGTAAACTCAGTAATATGCCTAACATAGGGGAAACCATGGAGAAGCGACTGGCTGCAGTTGGGATCAATACCTCGGAGGAGTTAATCAGTATCGGCAGTAAAGAGGCCTTTACCAGGCTGCGGCTTTTGGAAGGTGACACCTGAGTAAATTCTCTCTGCGGCCTGGAAGGCGCAATTCAAGGAATAAGATGGCATTCCTTAAGCCAAGCCACCAAGGACGACCTGAAGGATTTTTTCGATTCCTTTCGTAAAGACAAGCCAATCAAATCTCAGTCTAGAACAAAATAATATGACGCCAGCAAATAATGACGCTCATATATTCGGGCTAACTTTCTAAGAAAAGCTTTTAATTGGGAACGATCTATTTGTCCCTGCTGATATTGAACTGCTTTTTCCTGCCAGTATGCCCGCTCTTTATCACTGGCTACATCCTTGAAATAGCCCCAAACGTGCTGGGCGGCGTTCCAGGCCTGGCCCGGCTTGATGGTATTATTAAGAGCCTCTTCCAGGCTGAAATAAAATTGGGGGACGTCCAGTGGCTGTCTGGGATTCAGTAACTTCCCCATAGTCTGATAATGATTGTGGGAACGTTCCATCACCAGATACTTGTAATGGGCCCACTGCTCTTCTATCAAACGGCGGGGAATGTCCGGTTCCAATGCGTATATGCATTTCATGGCTGAAAGATCTTTGTCTTTGACCTCCAGCATAATATCCAGCGGTTGGGGAGGCACTTTCAAATAGAAATCCATAAAGGGCTTCAGCTCAATAGTGTGAGAATGAGCCCCTGGCCTTAATCCAGGCTCCTGTTGGGAATAGTGAATCTTTTGATTTCCATCGGCAGCGTTCCAGGTGCAACTGCATTCAGCCAACCAATGGAAATCATCGTGTTCACCTGCAGGAGGAAAGCATTGGTGGTGAAAGACATCGAATACCGCGGGAATGCCCAGCTGCTTGGCGAGCTCTAGTACCTGGGCGATGTTAAATTTTTCATCATTCTCTAATGCCAGCCTCCGCTTAACTGTTTCCGGAAGCAGGGTGAAATTGGCGGCAAAGCGTGCCAGGGAAGAGTCGGCATCATCATAGCGGCCACCTACGTGCAGAATAATTTTATGGCGATTATCCAGGCCTAGGCCATCGAGAAAGCGACCATGATACTCCAGGTCAGCCACAGCGCGGTCCACAATGTCCTGGTCTTTGGCATTCAAGACCGTATATTGTCCGGGGTGCATTGAGACCCGCGTATGGTATTGACGGATTTTTTCCCCCAATAGATGCAGGGTGGGAGCATGATCTAGCCACCATTGATTCTGGTTGGCAGGGTGAGATCCAAGGGGAATGACGTCCGAACTGATGCGAAACAAGCCTATATGTTTGCTGGCATTGTAATCCAGTACCCTGCCCAGGGTGTCAAGGTTGATGGCAATAATCTGGTTGAGCCGTTCGTGGCTGGCTTTTTTCAGGGTGCAGCCCCGCATGGTTCCATTGGAGAAACCCAAGGGAATACAAGCATATCCGATGGCCACTGGATCAATCCCCTTTACTTCTCAAATTGGTCCGCAATATTTGGAATTAGAACTATTAATGCGCCTTTGATGCATTAGTACAGTAGTATCGAGTATGATAATAATTGAGCGATTCAAAAACAGCACAACTTGAGTATATATAAAGTTTGTTAAGCACTCAACTGAACTGATAAAGTGGAATGCCAAAGTGGGGGAATTTCTAAGGTATAAGTAATCTGCGTAAAAGGATGGGAGCTATGCTGCTTCAGGAGTTAAGCGAAATAATCCGGAGGGCCGGGGATATAATCCTAAAGGCTGATATTAGCTGTGCCAATGTGGCGGTGAAATCAAGCCCCGGCGACTTCATAACCAAATATGATGTGGTTGTTCAGGATATGTTATGTGATGAATTGACCCGGTTATTCCCCGAAGCGCAATTCATCGGCGAAGAAAGCAAACTGGTCCGGAAACCAGGTACAGGTTATTGCTTTATCGTCGATCCCATCGATGGAACTGCTAATTTTGCCTGGGATTATCATCATAGTGCCATATCTATTGCCCTGGCCTGTGATAATAAGATAATTACCGGGTTGGTTTTCAATCCTTATTTGAATGAGCTGTTTCATGCTGAAATCGGCCGGGGGGCTTTTTTGAACGGCCGCCCAATTCAAGCCAGCCATCGCGCTCTAAAAGAAGGCCTGGTTTGCTTCGGGACCGCTCCTTATTACAAGGACAAAGCGGAGGCTACCTTCGATCTGGCCCGAACGCTCTATCAAAATGCACTTGATGTACGCCGCAGCGGATCGGCTGCCCTCGATATCTGCTATATTGCCTGCGGTCGCTGTGATTTGTTCTATGAAATGGTGCTTTCACCCTGGGATTATGCGGCGGCTTCACTGATTGTAAAAGAGGCGGGGGGAAGGGTGGCGACTTTACAAGGCGAAGAACTGCAATTTAATGAAAAGACTTCTTTGATAGCAGGCAGCCCGCAAGCTTTTCATGACTTCTGGCAGCTATATAAATAATCCCACGCCGCAAAAAAAAGGCCGATAGCTGAGTTAATACGGAATTTCCCGTTCAATCGACGTACCGCGTGTACGCCTTACTCACGGATCTTCTTATTGCCTTGCTCTTCGCCTTTTTTACTCGATCTGCTTTTTAACTAGCTTCTTAGCCACTCGAACATTACATGAGGTTATGCCTTTTTATTCCACTCTAGTCCTTTTGCCTGCCTTTAATTTTGTCCAATAAGCGCTGCAGGAAGGTAACCTTTTCGGCATTTTCTTGGCTTTTGGCTGTCTCTTCTGCTGTCGGGGGCGGAGACTCAACGGTTTTTACAGTAATCGGGATTACCTTATCCACATGTTTAGAGATTTTATCAGGCCGGGATGGATGCACCACGGTAAGTTGAGGGTGCTCAGCGCCAGGTGCTGCTTTTGACGGCGTGTCATTATATCGCTTATTGGGCTGACGCGACCGGGAACGGGAACGTTTCTGATCCCCATCCTTTGGCTTCGGTTTGGGTGGGGGAGGTGCCGGAGCGATCTTCCGGGCATGATCCTGCATCCATTTATCGATGGCTGCCCGATTTTCATTGAAGTAAACTTCCGCTGGAAATTCAGCCTCTTCAATCAGACAACCGATGTGTTCTTCTATTTCATATAGGCTCATAATATCTTCGCCAGTTACCAGGGTAACGGAACGCCCGCCGTTACCAGCCCGGCCAGTACGTCCTATACGGTGCACGTAATTATCGAGTTCATTGGGTACATCGTAATTTATTACCAGGGATAAATCATCGATGTGAATACCGCGGCCAGCTACATCGGTAGCTACCAACAGCGAAAACTTGCCGTCCTTAAACTGTTGCAGGGTTTTGAGTCGCTTTTCCTGGGGGATATCCCCATGCAGGGCGCGGGAATCATAACCCTGCTTAACCAGATAGCTCTGGACCCGGTCGACCGTGACTCGCATATTACAGAAGATCATGCAGCTGTCAGGGCGTTCCATCAGTAGTATGCGGTGCAGCATATTGTTTTTTTCATTTTCCTTAACCCGGTAATAGGTTTGCTGGATAGCATCCACGGTCATGGTGCTTGATTCAATTTCAATAGTTTCTGGGTGTTTCATGTTATCCCGGCAGATTTTTTGAATATCAGGGGGAATGGTGGCCGAAAATACCAGCGTAGTACGGTTTTTGGGTATGGTCTTAATAATCCGCCGTACCTGGTCCATGAATCCCATATCGAGCATCCGGTCGGCTTCATCCAGGACCAGAAAACGAATATTTTTGGTCTTCAGGTTCCCCTGACCGATATGATCAAATACCCGGCCGGGCGTCCCGGTAACAATGTTTACTCCTTTACTGAGCGCCTGGATTTCGGTGTTCATACTGTGTTGGCCATACACCGCAGTGGTCCGATGGCGAACGTGCTTGGCCATTAGCTTGAGGTCACTATCTACCTGGACCGCTAGTTCGCGGGTAGGGGTCAGGATCAGAGCCAGGGGACCAGGTGCTTCAGGATCAGTCAGCTGTAATATAGGAACGCCAAAGACAGCCGTCTTACCGGTACCGGTCTTGGCCATGACTATCAGGTCTTCCCCGTTCAAAATATGTGGAATTGCCTTGGCTTGCACTTCGGTAGGCGCCTCGAATCCCATATCATAGAGGCCTTTCAGCAGGGGGGGAGCTATACCCAGATCTTCAAACGTGTTTGACATTATAATCTTCTTTCCTTACATGCGGATATGCTGATGATATCGTTTACTCGCTTATTATACTAAATATAGCAACTGGTACCAATGAATATTAGGTAATTCTTTGTTATAAGAATTATAATTGTTGGCAAAGAAAATAATCTTGGTTACATCAATAAGGGGGCAGCAGCAATGATATATATTTCGGACCAAAGCCTGGATGGGTTTATTAAGGAGGACGTTCCTTATATCGATCTCACTACCTCCATGCTTAACATCAGCGGGGAAAAGGGACGCATTATGTTTGTATGCCGAAACGAAGCGGTTGTATGCGGGAGCGAAGAAGCAGAGCGGATCCTGGAGAAACTGCGAATAAAGGTAATCCACCACCTGCCTTCCGGCACTAGGGCTGCCCCCGATACCACGGTTTTGGAAGCGGAAGGGGACGCAGCTAAATTGCATATGGCCTGGAAGGTATCACAAAATATTTTGGAATACACATCAGGTATAGCTACTCGGACGGCGCGTATTCTGGCCAAGGCTCGCCATAGCAACCCAGATATTGAATTGGTAGCCACCCGCAAGGTTTTCCCGGGAACTAAGGAATTGGCAGTCAAAGCGGTGATTGCCGGTGGGGGGATGCCCCACCGCCTGGGACTATCGGAAACGGTGTTGTTTTTCGAACAGCATATGAATTTCATTGGCGGGATTAACGGCTTGGCAGCAAGGATTGACTCTTTGAAAAGAAAAAATCCCGAGAAGAAAATTATCGTGGAAGTTCAATCGGCAGACGAGGCAGTAACGGTGTGCAGAGCTGGTGCCGATGGTATTCAATTTGACAAGCTGCCCGATTATTTACTCTCTGAAGCGGTGATGAAGATAAAGAATGTCAATCCGGGAATAACAATTCTGGCTGCAGGGGGTATCAACGAAAACAATGCTGAGCTTTACGCTATCCCCGGAATAAATGCCATCGTGACCTCGGCTGTCTACTATGGTCCGCCAGCTGACTTTGGAGTCAGGATTGTAAAAATTTAATGCGGATTATTATAGTTTATACATCTGGCATTTAGCTCCATGTGTATGTGATAAAATGATATTACCAACTATTATACAATGTCTTGGTTGCATGAAATCCTTATCGGTAACACAGATTGAGATAATTTGCTTATTGAGGGAGGATGCATGATGAACCAGCCTGATACCAAACACCACTCTGGACACGTACATGACCAACAAACAGCACCAGATGCGGCCGCCGGGGCAGTTCATAGCGGTGCTGAAATGTCCGCCGACGCGCATTCTCACCCTGGCTCAGCTGCCGATCATCAATCCGGCCCTCAGAGAGAATCGATTCATCATGCGGTTAATGGGCATCAAGGTCACCATGCGGCCAATGAATCGCAGCCCGAAAAAACCAAATCCTCATTCCCTGACCAACCTCAAATGCCTGGTCAAGTTTCTCAGACTCCGATGATGGGGATGCATGAACATGCGGCTGAACATGATCCTCATAGCCATAAGATGGGGGACTATAGGAATGCCCGTCCCCCGGGTCAAGTGACCATGGATCATTCCGATCACCACGGAAGCGATCACCATACGGGCGGCACTGTCGCTGCATCACACGTCCACGACGGTGACCATAGCGGTAAGTCTCACCCGCATCATGATCCCAATATATTTAAAAACAAGTTCTGGCTGTCATTGCTGCTGACCATTCCGGTTTTGGCTTTCAGCCAGCATTTTCTGCACCTAATAGGATTGACAGCTCCTCATTTTGGAGGCAGTCACTACATTCCTCCCCTGTTTGGAACCCTGGTTTTCATTGTCGGGGGAATAGTCTTTCTCCAGGGGGGAGTGCAGGAAATTAAACAGCGGCAACCGGGGATGATGACCCTGATTGCCTTGGCCATAGCCGTATCCTATAGCTACAGTTTCATCACTACCCTGGGCTATCCCGGACAAGAGATTTATTGGGAACTGACCACCCTGATCGATATCATGCTGCTGGGTCACTGGCTGGAAATGCGAGCGGTTCAAAACGCGGGCAGCGCCCTGGATGAAATAGCTCGTCTGCTGCCTGACACTACTCTGAGAATTGACGGGGATACGGTTTCTGAGGTGCCGATCGCACAGCTGAAGTACGGTGATATTCTTCTAATCAAGCCCGGGGCCCGGATCCCGGTGGACGGGGAGGTAATACTGGGGGAAAGCCATGTTAACCAGTCCATGATTACCGGGGAATCGCTGCCGGTAAGAAAACAAACTGGTGATAACCTGATTGCCGGCACTATCAACGTTGATGGTGCAATGCGCATGAGGCTTGACCGGACCGGTAATGACACCTACCTGGCCGGCATAATGAGACTGGTAGAGGAAGCGCAGAGTTCGAAATCCCGCTCTCAGATATTGGCCGACCGGGCGGCGTTCTGGCTGGTGATTATAGCGTTAGCCTCAGCCCTGGCTACTGCCATTGCCTGGGGAATGAGCGGGGCTTCCTCGCAAATAATCATGGAAAGGGTAGTGACAGTAATGGTTGCTGCCTGCCCGCATGCCCTGGGGCTGGCTATTCCGCTGGTGATCGCTATATCGACTTCGCTCTGTGCCCAGGCAGGACTGTTGGTGCGCAACCGCCTGATGTTTGAAGCAGCCCGCAATATAAATTACGTGGTTTTCGATAAGACCGGAACCCTTACCAGGGGAGAGCATAGATTGACCGGAATCATACCAGCAGCAGGAATTACCGCTGACGAGGTATTGCGGGTAGCGGCCGCGGCAGAAAGGGATGCGGAGCATATGCTGGCCCGCGCCATAGTGGAAGCAGCTGCAGAAAAAGGATTGGAATTGCCCCAGGTAATTGGTTTCACCGCTATGCCGGGAAGGGGGATATCAGCCATAGTTGATGACCACCACATAGAAGTGGGAGGCCCCAATCTATTGACTTTATCCCAGGTTGAAATCCCCATTGAAATTAACTCTGACCAACGGTCTGCCAACGTAGCCGGCGACACGATTGTATATTTGCTGATTGATGGAAATATAAAAGGCATGTTGTTGTT
>CAZOZX010000023.1:0-23849 GCA_964584415.1 uncultured Syntrophomonas sp. | reverse complement strand
GCACTTAACCCCCGCCATTTCTTCCGATTTGGCGGGGGTTATTTGACAGTCTGAGCACTTCTGCAGAAGTGCTTTTTTCTTTTTAATTATTTTTAGATCTTTTTCTGGTATCTATTTTGTTCTTGAGAGGCTGCATTCTCTCATCGCTTTCTTTCAGGAAACGGGCAATCTTATCATCTAAACTAATTGGAGCATCATTACGTTTGGGGTTGAAGCTCCTACTATCCCTGCGTACTGCTTCCGGTTTAACCTCTGGGCGGTTGACTCTTGGCGGTACAACCTTTGGTGGCAGGGTTTGCTTAATCGATAATCCTATTTTCTTCCCGGCCACATTCAGAACCTTAACTTTTACGATATCGCCTTCTTTAACAAAATCCTTCACATCTTTTACATAGGTGTCGGCAATCTCTGAGATGTGTACCAGCCCTACCAGACTCCCCGGCAACTCAATGAAGGCCCCAAAATTAGTGATTCCCTGAACTTTTCCCTCAACAATGTCGCCGGGTGCAATATTAGTTTGTTCAGTTGGCATAGATGTTAAGATCCCCCTCAAAATCATACTATTTTTATTCTATTGTATACACGGGAAGTAGTCAACCAGCAATTGTAAGCAAATTACTCCTCTGGTACTACTCTGATGACTGTCCTTTCACCTTTCTTTACCATGCCCAATTGTTCGCGGGCAATACGTTCAATGCCTAAGGGGGATTGTATATCAGCCAGTGTCTTTTGATATTTATCATTTGTAAGGGCCAGCTGCTGTTTTTGTTCAATGAGCTCCTTTTTGCGATGAGAAAGCTGGTATATAGTTGATATACGAGGAACAATGGTGATAATAAGGATGAAAAACAGCACCCCCGTCACTACCAGACGAAAGCGCTTATTGATTCTTAACTTCAATATCTTCGTCCTCCTCGTCAAATATACCCAGAGCATCTCCAGGGAGCACGATCACAACTTCATACCCTTTACTGCGGGCACGATTATATAAGGTGGCCACTGTACTAGCAGTTATATTCAAAGTGCGGCAGATCTCTGTGCTGCTTTTACCCATTTCCTTGAGTACTACCACTTGTCTTTCCCTAAAGCTCAGTTTTTCTGCTCCCCTGATTTCAATCCGCATATGATTAATATATAACATCCACATATAATCCACAATATGTGGACAAATTTATTATGCGGTTTTCGGGGAGCAATAGCAATACTCCTGCCATAATTTCCAATATTTATTTTTTATTCAATTGGATCTTCAGGGGGCTGCTGGTGTTGTTGCAGTTTTTCCTTAAACACAGATATTAATAATCTAATTGGTTGAAAAAGCGCCCTTATGAACCTTTTCAGTAATTTAGCAGTTGCCAGACCAAGGGCATCTACCGGTTGCCGTAAAAAAGGTGCAAACATTCGGAAATATATGACGACTCCGGCCAGCATAGCAATGAATACGTATACTCGAATTTCCGCCTGGTTGATAATTAAGAGCGCCATTCCGACAATGGCAATCATAATTAACCAAACAGTCATGTCCAAAATATATTGGGGATATCTTTTAATTCTGACCCCTCTTAAAATTGCTTGATAATAATCAAATATCAACCCGGCCAGTATTCCTAGAATAGATGTTAATATGAAGTCTTCTATCTGGGCAAGCGGCCCCAAACTTCCCGACCTCCCTATTTAAGCAAACGGTTGAGAATATTTTTTCCTTTGGATTTTAAATCCGTACCTTGGGCTTTGTAACCGAGATTATTAAAAGTTCCTTGGATAGCAACCTGACCCTGATCGAGATTCAACATATTAATATGCAGTTCAGTCCCATTAATTGAGAGATAACCCTGAGATGTTTCCAAAACTATTTCATCTTCATCGAAAGCGATCACATTGGTAACCCCGGAAAGCTGCAGGTTCTGCCGATTGGCCAAAGTCAAGGAATGTTCATGCATGATTTTAAGCCTCCTTAAGCAATATTTATCTGTATAGAGTATGCAGGAGTCATGGGTATTTATGACTGAATATACTAACCTTAGCTGTTTGGCCCAAATAAAAAGCAGCAGTTTATATGCCTGCTGCTTGTTCAAGTTTTTTTCCAAAAAGAAGACGTCCCGTTTTTGGCAGTACGAATTACTCAATAGTCTGGTATAACTCTCTGGCTTCGTTTGCTTTTATATTGTCAGCCAATTTCAGTATTCGGTACTCAGACTGACGCGCTCCACTGTGCAAAGATATTATGTCTCCTACCTTAACTTCAGTAGATGGCTTTGCTATCTTACCGTTAACCATCACTCTTTCATTTTCCGCAAAGTCTTTGGCAACTGTGCGCCTCTTTATTATCCTGCTTACTTTAAGAAATTTATCCAGGCGCATCCTAAGCTTCAACAGCGTCTTTTAATGCTTTTCCTGGTTTAAAGGCTGGCACTTGCGCTGCTGGAATATCAATCTCAACTCCGGTCTGGGGATTTCTTCCTATACGCGCCTGACGGGTTCTTACCTCAAATGTGCCGAAACCCACTAATTGTATCTTATCTCCAGCTTTGAGTACCTCTTCTACGGTAGTCAGAAATGCGTTAAAGACTTTTTCTGCGTCCTTCTTGGTTATGTTGGCCTTACCAGCTACTTCCGCAATTAATTCTGTCTTATTCAAGCTATCCCTCCTTAGATTTTAGATATATTAAGGCTATTCGCCCTCTTTGCCATTATTCCTTTTTTGCTTCAGGAATTTTTTTAGTCTGCATCCTAATTTTACTAAGTTCATAAGCCTTTAGACTTTGCCTCATCCCAAATCGCATCCATTTGCTCCAGCGTCATATCGGTCAATGTTTGACCCCGTTCAGCAGCCTTGTTTTCGATATAGTTAAACCTTCTGATTACTTTATCATTAGCTTTTTGCAGAGCTTGTTCAACTTCTACTTGTTTCAATCTGGCCACATTAACTATTGCGAACAGTATATCGCCCATCTCCTCAATAATATGGTCTTGGTTATCTGCCTGGCTTAGTTCCAGGATCTCTTCCTGCAGCTTGTCCAAGGCCCCACCCACATTAGGCCAATCATAGCCTACCCGGCTCATTTTTTCCTGGATCTTTTCAGCTCGCAACAAAGCCGGCAATGCTTTAGGAATACCCTCCAATAAGGATTTTTTACCCTCTCCTCGTTTGAATGTCTCCCAGTTGTTAAGAACATCTTCGCTGGTTTTCAGCGGCATAGACCCAAATACATGCGGGTGCCGGTTTATCATCTTATTACTGACTGTTCGAGTGAGATCACTGAAGTCAAAATCACCCCGTTCTTCAGCCAGCGCAGCATGAAATACAATCTGTAGTAGTAAGTCTCCCAACTCTTCCTTGAGTTTATTCATGTCCCCTTCGTCAATGGCTTCAACAACCTCGTAGGCCTCCTCTATGAGGTAGCGGATGAGAGAATCATGCGTCTGCTCCCGGTCCCATGGGCATCCCCCCGGGGCCAGCAATCGTTTTTGTATCGTTAACAACTCATCAAGAGCATCTCCTGGTTTACTCAACCCAATACCCCTTTCGTGCTATGAGCTTGCTATTAATCGCTACAAGCTCGTGATCATTATGAATCCCTTATCTGACAATTTTCTTTACCATATCCATATCAAATTCCTTAGATATGAGGAGGAGTACTCCATATACAGCTACACCTATGCTGATGCCTAACAAAGTAGACCAGTTTGAACTCAACCCCCCGGCCACCAGAAATCCGTAGGCAATTTTCACACTTATTCCCATCAAGGTGGTTATTAGTACCAGCTTCACTACCCGGCCAAGTTCATAATGGATCCCAGTCTTTTTCCTAAGGGAGTATATGTTGAGAAGTGAGCCGATGGTGAATGCCGCCAGGGTTCCAATAGCCGCACCCTTAATGTTAAGCATAGGTACTGCTGTAAGAGTATAATTAAACACCGTTTTAAGTGCTCCAGTCAAAACCAGGTGGCGCATAGCGATCTCGGGCAGACCAATACCCTGTAACCCGGCACTGCTCAGCTGAAAAGCTGCCAGAGCTATGGTCGAAAAGGCTAAAACCTCAAGCGGGATTCCCGCCTCGGGGGTTGCATAGAGTAAATCACAGATTTGCCAGGCTAGAACATACAGCCCTGCTGCACAAGGAAAGGAAATTATCATACCCGCACGCAGTCCGTAATTAATTCGGCTGTTTAACAGCTCATCGTTATGCTGAGCCTTAGCCTCACTGACAGCCGGTACCAAACTGGTGGCGATACTAATCGTGAATATTGTGGGCAGACTGATCAATATAGCTGCCATACCTGACAACTGGCCATACAAAGCGGTGGCTTGAGAGGTTGAATATTGAATCGCCATTAGCCGTCCGGGAACAATAATGGCATCTAAAACCTGAACCAAGGGTAGCACCACAGCTCCAAATGATACGGGAATTGCTAATCGAATCAGTTCCTTGGCTATTTGCGTTGACCCTTCCCCGCTGTATAACAGTTGATCCGGACCTAACGCCTCCCTTTTACTAAATCTTAGGTAGAATATCGTTAACACAATCAGAGATACGATTCCACCTACTACAGCTCCGAAAGTTGCACCGGCGGCAGCGAACTCCAATCCTTTTGGGAATAGCATGAATGCTAATATTATCACTGCTGTTACCCGGAAGAGCTGTTCGAAGACCTGTGAAACCGCAGTGGGGATCATCCATTGGTGCCCTTGGAAAAAGCCACGAAAAACCGACATCAATCCCGAGAAAAAAATGGCGGGAGCAACCGCGAGAATTGGGTAATAAGCTCTGGGTTCATGTAATACTGAATTAGCCAGGAATCTGGCACTCTTCATCACCAGTAATGTCAGAAGCAGACCAAAAATAAGCAGGATAATTATAGAAAGGCGAAATATTTTCTTACTGTCACCAGTATAACCCTGGGTTTCCTTGCGGGACACCATAACGCTGATCGCTACAGGTACGCCAGCGGTTGCTAACGCCAGTATCGTAGTGTAAATAGGATAGGCCATCTGATAGAGCCCCATACCCTCGCCCCCTATAAGCCGGGCCAAGGGAATACGATACACTGCCCCCAGTATCTTACTAACTGCTCCAGCCACACTTAGGACCAAAGCCCCGCGTAGAAAGTTTCCCGTTCTCTGCATAAGGCCCCTCCCCATTTTAACGAGGTTAATTATACCATAATGCTCTTTCTATATAATGTTATTTTTACCGGCTGTTGAATCCTGAAGGCCATGGTAAGATTGATCAATACAAAGCCACTGCAGCAAAAAAGACGATCTTATTGCCCAATAAGACCGCCTCTTGAAGACCCCAACTATTACTGCTCCATCTGTTTAGCCAGGAACCCGGCAGCTGTCTCTGCCAGCTTGACCTCCATCTCACTCATTTTCGCCCCAGCGTCTTTGGTAACAATGATGACAGCACCAATAGGATCCCCCTGCGTCACAATCGGTGCAACCACTTGGGCTTTTATAGTGTATTCCCTATCGTCACTCTGAATAACATGCAAGTTTTCGTCGTCGCTCTTTTCCAGTTCATTTATAATGATAGTACTGCGTTCGTCCAGGGCTCTCTCCAACAGCCTACCTACGGGTTTGCTTAGGAATTCTTTTTTGTTGCCGCCTGCTATCGCAATAATCACATCGCGGTCGGAAATCATCGAGATATGGCCGGTTGTTTCATGTAATGATTCTGCGTATTCCTTAGCAAAATCACCCAACTCAGCAATAGGAGAGTATTTTTTTAAAATAACTTCGCCTTCACGGTCAACAAAAATCTCCAGAGGATCTCCCTCGCGTATGCGCAGCGTTCTTCTAATTTCCTTGGGTATTACTACACGGCCCAAGTCGTCAATACGGCGAACTATTCCTGTTGCTTTCATCCTCAGCTGTCCCTCCTTTTTTTCAATTTATTTGAAGAAAGTTGTTTTATTTCTCAGTGATAGTATATAACTCAAAATATCCTTTTATTCACTTTTTGCCATTTGGCTGTAAAAAAAATAAAAATCCACATAATAATTAACAGTTCTGGTGAAAATAGCGTTGTACTAAATCTATAAGGCGGCCCAAATATGAACCAGATAAGTAATTTGCAGATTTTTTGCTTACTGAGCGCATCCGTAATACCATTGGATTATCTATTTGTCCCAATGGTTACGGTACATATCGCTCATAACGGTGCTTGGCTGGCCTTCCTGTTATCAATCCTGCCTACGATATTGTTGGTGTATGTATATATGTATATAATCAAAAATTCCACCCGACCTTTTCCTGCTATTCTTGAGGAGCACTTAGGCAAAATACTTGGGAAAGCGATCGGTTTTTCATACATTCTGGTGTTTTTGTTTGCCACCGTTTTTGCTATTACCTATTTTACCGCTCTTATCAGCAGCAGTATCGTTCCCGATACCCCTCTGAGTATTTATATTGGTGCTATGTTGCTGGTTTCCTATTCCGCATTGAAATCGGGTATGGAGAACGTTGCCAGAGTGACCGAGATTTTGATAATTTTTGGCTTTACAGCTGGTCTTATTTTGGTCATTTTAGCTTTGGCACAGTCAGCCGATCTCAACGCGCTCTCTCCGATAATTGACAATTCCTACTGGGACCTTGGCAAGGCCGCCCTCTACAGCTTCTGTATATCGGGTGATCTTATTGCTGTTCTCACTTTGGCCTTCTATTCCAATGATCGTTCCCGAATCAGTCAGCCTCTTAGATGGGTACTGTACTCTTACGTTGTCTTGATTACGCTCACAATCATGGCTATACTCATGGACTTTGGTACCGATTATTCCAACCATATTGCTTTTCCCACCTTCAAATTGGTGCGCTCCATAAAAATAAGTGACTTTATTCAAAACATCGACATCATCTTTATCAGTATTTTGATTGCCGGATTATTTGCTTCAGTCTGCGTAAAATGGTTTCTTACCTGCTTCTCTATTCAACAAGTATTTGGATTACGAGATTATCGTTTCCTGGCCGCCCCTTCATCAGTGTTTATCGGTATTGCAGCCCTTATGACCGGTAAAAATATCGTGGCTATTCAAATGATCGTGCACCAGGTACTCCCTTATATCTACGGGATTTTTTTTGTTTTGATTCCTTTATTGATAGGGTTGGTTTTGGTTTTCAAATCTACACCAACCGAAGATGAAGAAAAGGCTCCCTCTGTTTAACCAATGACTTTAGTCAAGAGGTGATACCATGCGTTATTTGAATAACAGGCCAAAACCAGGCCCCAATCCTGAGGCCCGACAAGTAGTAGCCAAGCCATTATCGGAAAAGTTGGAAGAAAATTCGGCCAACTTACATCTCCTGTTTAAAAACTGCTCAGATGCAGTATTCAAAGAGTTCAGCTTTGGCCCGAAGCCTCAAAATCGCGGTCTGGTCGTATTTTTTGATGGTCTGGTCGACAAAAAAGAAATAGAACTCCACTTGCTTAAATCTCTCATATTCGAGTTAAACTCAAGTTGTGATGACCCAGGTCTGAACCATCAGAATACCCTGCAAGTGATAAAGGATAGTGTGTTATCTATTGCGGAAATTAAAGCGGTTGATAACCTGGAGGATGTTTGCCATCATGTCGGTTCAGGTGATACTGTCTTGTTAATTGATGGATCCAACCAGGGACTGGTTGCGGGCACCCGGGCCTGGCAAGGACGCTCGGTTAATAATTCGGAAAACGAAGTAGTAGTTCGGGGTCCCAAAGAAGCGTTTACAGAAACTATGCGCTTTAACACCGCCATGTTACGACGCCGTATCAAAAGTACAAATTTCAAGATTGAAAGTCTTGTGCTGGGACGCATGACTAAGACCGATGTGGTTATTTGCTATATCGATAGCATAGCTCCAGTGGAATTAGTAGCTGAGGTCAAGAAACGTCTTGGTAAAATCGATATTGATGCAGTTCTGGACACCGGTTACCTGGAAGAATTTCTGGAGGATAATCATCGCACTATCTTTCCCCAAGTTGAATACACCGAGAAACCAGACCGGGTCTGTGGCCACTTATTAGAAGGACAGGTTTGTATTATTGTGGACGGATCGCCAATTGCCTTGATTGTACCTACAACCTTCCCCCGCTTTTGGATCTCTTCGGAGGACTATTACGAACGCTATATACCCGCTTCCTTGATCAGGATACTTCGCTTTTCGTCTTTATTTATCGCCTTACTTCTTCCATCTTTATTTGTCGCTACCCTAACCTATCACCAGGAAATGATTCCTTCCGCATTATACTTAACCATTGCTGCCACCCGGGAGGGAGTTCCTTTTCCAGCTTTTATCGAGGCTCTTATCCTGGAGATCACTTTTGAACTTTTAAGGGAAGCAGGAGTACGTCTGCCGCACGCGATTGGTCCGGCTATCAGTATCGTTGGTGCTTTGATAATCGGTGATGCGGCTGTAAAAGCAGGATTAGTGTCTACCCCTATGGTTGTAGTAATCGCCTTTACCGGCATCGCTTCCTTTATAGTCCCTTCCTATAATGCCGGCATAGCTATTCGTATTGCCCGCTTCGGCTTTTTATTTGTGGCCGGCATTTCTGGCTTATTCGGGATCATGATTGCACTGATGTTATTGCTGATCCATATGGCTTCGCTTCGTTCATTTGGGCTGTCTTACCTGTCTCCGATAGCTCCTTTCAACAAACGTGAAATAACCGATATACTGGTTCGCCGCCCCTGGTATTTGACTTTTTTTAGACCAGCAATGAAAGGAACAGTAAATGAAACCCGCCAAACCAAAACCGATTTGTAACTGTAATTTATTTAAAAAGCTAATAATATTGATCATTCTTCCCGGACTTTTGTTTACCAGCGGTTGCTGGAATCAGGTCGAAGTAGTGAACACGGTGGAAGCGGTTGGTATGTTTTTTGATCTGGAAAATGGTCAGCCCCTGTTCGGTGTACAGCTGGCCGAACCCACCAGCAGTCAATCTGGTTCTCAACCCCGTAAGCCAGTAAATGTTTATGCTGGCGGGGCAACCTTTAGCGAGGCCGCCCGCCGGATAATGCTGAATGTCCCCCGCTTACCAATGTGGGCACATGTTGGAGTTATGGTTATCGGTACTGATGTGACCCGCAATGATATTTCCATAATCGCTGATTTCTTGGCTCGTAATCGTAATGTCCGCAAGACTTCTTTACTGTTTGTTGGCGATGGGGGTTCCAGCAAAGACTTCTTAGAAGCAGAACTCCCAATCGAGCCTTATCCAATTATGGGACTGAGAAAATTAATACGCATCCAGGAGCAGCAAACTGGTATTTATAAACCCATTACCGTGGATGATTTTCTGCAGGCACTGGCCGAGCCTGGGATCGAACCCGCAGTTCCCCAGGTTGTTGTTAATGATATTGAAGGGAAGAAAGTTCTGGGTTTGCAAGGGACCGCTGTTTTCAGAGAACGTCGGCAAGTTGGAGTACTAAACGAGCAAGAAAGCCAAGGATACCGCTTATTAAGCCCTAAAATGGTTACTGGTGGACTGTTGACCTTTCCCCCACCCGGTGAAAAATCAACCAGTGGAAAATACCTAAGTATAGAAATGACCCGTTCTCAGGCCACAGTTAAACCTGAAATAGAGGGAAACCAGGTCAAGAAGATAACCATAAATATTGAAGCCGAGGGCAACTTTTACGAACAGAATTTTGCCGGCCAAATAATCACTCTCGAAAACCTAACTACTATACAAGAATCCACAGACGATGAAATCCAGCAAATGGTGACAGCGGCGGTTGGCAAAGCTCAGGAACTGGGCAGTGATATATTTGGCTGGGGTCAGCTGGTTCGCAAACAAGATCCAGTTTTATGGGAACAGCTCGCCGGCGATTGGCCCCTTATTTTTAGTGGTCTGGAAATTGAAGTAACTGTAAACTTTGCAATCAGAAGAACCTACTTATTGGACCATTCCTTTGAATTTTCCGAATAGCGAGGAGTATCGATGTTTTTAGCATTACTGGCTGTCTATTTACTCATCCTGGGCGTTGAGCTGCCAGCTTTGATCAAGAATCGCTGGTACAAAGAAACGGTGATATTTGCCTTACTATTTTTGTTCAGCTTTTACTTGGGAATGGTGCAATTTTATAACTGGCCTTTTTATAATCCCTGGGATCATCTTCTACCTAAGTTACCTCCCTATCACGGTTAACTTTCTCCCATCCTATTGGATTACTGCCAGCACATCTTGCAGGGTCTGCAAAGTAGCACCCTGGTTCATTTGCACTGCAAGTGTATAAGGATTGATTTTCTTAACGCTCAGATTTTTTGGGGGAACATAACTATCTGGCAAGCGTTGCGCTAATTGGATTTCAACCTGAGTGTCTTTACGCCGCAATCCCTTGATCTGTTTATCCCGGGCCGTGAGACGAAGTAGCGCTACCTGGAGAAAGTTTGCCACCGGTTGGGGCAAAGGCCCAAATCGATCCTGCATTTCCTCTCTGATTTCTTCTATATCCTCGTTGGTTGTTGCCAATAACATTTTCCGGTAAATACGCATTTTGGTTCCCGCGTCGGGAATATAGCTATCCGGTATATAATAGTCCACATCTATGTCGAGTTGGGGTTGCAAAGGTTCCTTCACGATTGACCCTTTCAGGCGGGCCGTTTCCTGCTCCAGCAAGCGACAATATAGGTCGAACCCGACAGCATGTATATAACCATGTTGTTGCACCCCGAGGATATTCCCAGCTCCCCTTATTTCCAAATCGCGTAAAGCAATTCGGATACCGGCGCCCAGCTCATTAAATTCCCGCAATGCATTTAACCGCTTCTGCGATGCCTCGGTAATTACTTTGTCTGGATAATAGGTCAGGTAAGCATAGGCTAAGCGATTGGAACGGCCCACCCGGCCGCGCAGTTGGTAAAGCTGAGCTAATCCCATCCGGTCCGCCATGTCAATTATTATAGTATTAACGTTGGGCATATCCAAACCTGATTCAATGATCGTTGTACACAAGAACAAATCATATTCTTTATCTAAAAACTTAGTGATAGTTGCAGCTAATTCTTCCTCGTTCATTTTGCCATGTCCTATCGCCATCTTTATCCCCGGCAATAATGATTTTAATTCCTCATGGAAACGGTAAATGTCCTGAATTCTATTATGTACAACAAAAACCTGCCCTTCGCGGCCTACTTCGGCCAGAACAGCTTCCCTTACAATATCAGGATTATACTCCATAACATAAGTTGTTATGGGGTAACGTTCCGGAGGAGGTGTCTCGATAATGCTCAAATCTCTCAATCCAGTCAATCCCATATGCAAACTTCTTGGAATGGGAGTTGCGGAGAGGCTCAAAACATCTACCTCTTTTTTGAGCGCCTTTATTTTTTCTTTTTGGGAAACCCCAAATCGGTGTTCTTCATCAACCACCAACAAGCCTAAATTATGAAACCTGATATCCTTGGATAATAGACGATGGGTGGCGATAACTATATCTATCGCTCCCTTTTCAAGGTCAGCTATTATTTTTCTCTGTTCTGTCGGCGATTTGAATCTGCTGAGAACTTCAATTCCCGCCGGGTAGTTTCGAAACCTCTTAATAAAGGTCTGATAATGCTGTTCGGCTAAAATCGTAGTGGGAACCAATACTGCTACCTGTTTACTATCCATTATGGCTTTGAAGGCTGCCCGCAAAGCTACCTCAGTTTTGCCGTACCCTACGTCGCCGCAAACCAGTCGGTCCATAGGTTTGGGACTTTCCATATCCTTTTTTACATCTCTAATGGCTTTCATCTGGTCTGGGGTTTCCTGGTAGGGAAATTCATCTTCAAATTGCGCCTGCCAGGGTGTATCCTGGCTAAAAGCATGCCCTTCCAGGGTAGCGCGCGCCGCATAAAGTTTCAGCAGATCCTCAGCCATTTCCTGAATTGACTGAACCACCTTGTGCCTGGTTCTTTCCCACTCGGTTCCACCTAGTTTGCTTAAGCGCGGTTCCTTCTCTTCCGAACTGGAGTAACGGTAAAGCAAGTCCAGTTTATCAACCGGTAAATATAGTTTGTCAGTCCCAGCATATTGCAGTAAAAGATATTCTCGGGTTACACCATCAGTCTCCACCTGGGTTACACCACGAAATATTCCGATCCCATAATGTTCATGTACAACATAGTCACCACGCTGCAGGTCCTCAACCAATATCCTCTGTTCTACTGGGGCTCGCTGCCTGGAGCGTTTGGGAACTCTTTTTCCCCAAATATCTTGTTGGCTAATAACAGCTAACTTCAAACTTTGACTTAAAAAACCCCGTGGATAATGCTCACTGACAAAATCTACTTCATTCAAATGGTGCTCAGCTAGCTCTTGTCTTAATTTCTCTCGCAGTGCCTCTTTTGGTATAGCGATCTGTATTGTGTATTGTTGGGCTATCCATTCCCCCAGGCGGTCAAACAGGCTCTCGTAGCGTTGCTGAAAAGGCTCCATCTCTCTTTGGGAAATGTGCTCATAAAGAGCTACCTGAGCCTGGGGTATGTTGCCAGGGAAAAAGGAATGATATATAAGGTTGTGACCAGCCAACCCAGAAACCAATGCATCGCGGTCCAAAAGGTTCAGTTCGGGGTAACCCTCCTCCTCTTTACGCGCTTCTTTAACGAATCCTCGGTAACGCCGTACGAGTCTGTCTAAAATCTGGTAGCATTCACGGGGTTCGTCAAAATATATGCAGCTGGCAACAGGCAGGTAATCGATTATTGTACTCTTAAGATGATCTCCCCTAAGTTCGTCTGCCGGTGTAATTAGCAGCTGGGTTTCATTTCTACCTGAGCGTTGATTATTCAGATCAAATCGTCGCATCGTGTCAATGGTATCGCCGAATAATTCCATTCGGCAAGGCTCACTATCCCCAGCCGGAAAAATATCGATTATCCCGCCCCGCATCGATAAGTGACCGGGGCGAGTTACAGTATCTACTCTTTCATAACCTGCCTCGATCAGCCGCAGCAGTATTTCATTAGTAGAGTATTCCTTGCCAAGTTCTAATTGGAGGGTAGCTTTCCGTAATTGCTGGGGGGAAATTATGTGGTAAAGGAGCCCCCCCATAGTAGTTATTATTATTGAACGGCGGCGAGGGTGGAGTAATAAATCCCGTAAAGCTGATAAACGTTGCACTTCGACCTGGGTGGTGTTGTCTTTCATAAACACGAAATCCCGTTCGAGAAATAAATCGATCCTATCCCGGCCGACCAGATTTCCCAGATCATTGGCTAGATCATATGCCTGCTCCTCCCTGGGCATAATACACAGCATCCTACCTGCAGAGCTCCGCCATATCTCCCTCAGTAAATAAATCCGAGCTGCACCGGAAAGGCCACTAAGCATGGCATTTTCTCCGCCTTTTAGAACTTTGATTATAGAATCCAGCACCTCTCGGTTCATCTTTAACCCTCCTCTCCCCGCCCGGCTTTATCACGCAATAAAGGTGGACATCGACAAAATCGACCTCCACTATCGTTTAATCCGGTATTCAAATAGTGCACATTACCTTATTAATAAATAGCATATATCATAGATCATTGTTAACTTTTCGCAATCAGTACCCGGATCGGTCTAAACAGAAAATCAGGTTCGCTTCAACTATAATAATGCTGGCTGAAAACTCCTGTATCCGTCAAGCCCATCTCCATGGCACATTCATCGCATATGCCGCTCACCTGAACGCCTCTCTGATCGCCTTCCACCTCTATCTCTTGAAAGATACGCTCACAATATTCGCAAATATAATATATCTTCATTTTGCGCGCCCCTTTGACTATTTACCAATATTTTTCCCTGAAAGGAACGGCAAATATACCTGACTAATTGTACGCATTCATAGCTTCAGTTAGACCGGATTTTATCCAGGTTTCTACCGCATCAGCTGCCTTTTTTGTCATTAGCCCAATCAATTCTTTTTCCTCGCCGGTAAGCCGGCCTAGTACCCAGTCAACCGTGTCTCGTTCGTTAGGGCGTCCAATACCGATACGGGAACGCGCGAAATCCTCGGTAGCTAGTCTCTCTATAATTGACTTTATACCCTTATGCCCACCGCTACCCCCTGAGGCACGTACACGAATCGTCCCCACCGGCAGGTCCATATCATCATAAATAACCATGAGATCAGCCAGATTCAATTTATACCAATTGACAAGTGGCTCAACTGCTTTCCCGCTTAAGTTCATATAAGTTAGTGGTTTTACTAACAGAATCTTTTCACCTTTTACTCTGATCTCGCCTATAATCGCATCGAACTTACTCTCCTGTCTCTCCACCCGGTAGCGTGCCGCCAGTTCCTCCAGGACCTTAAAGCCAACATTATGACGGGTATCCCTGTATTCAGGGCCGGGATTGCCCAATCCAACTACTATTTTCATTTGTTCTTTCCCCGACCTTTCCCAAGCTGCTCTGACTATTAAAGGCCCACCCTGGGAGTGCGCCTCTAAAACAAATATATTATGTAACTGCACTTAGTCTTCGAATATCTTACTGACCGACAGATCCTCATGAATTCTTAAAATAGCTTCTCCAATAAGGGGAGCGATTGATAGAACGGTTAAGTTAGGGAGTTTTTCTAGGGTCGGTATGGTATTAGTAACAATGATTTCTTCTATGGGAGCAGCCCCCAATCGTTCCATAGCCGGACCTGAAAAGACTGGATGTGTGCAGCAAACATAGACCTCTTTAGCGCCCTTTTCTATCATTACATTGGCAGCGTTACATACTGTTCCTGCCGTATCTATTATGTCATCGATTAGAATAACCGACTTACCTTCAACTTCACCTATTACGTTCATAATTTCGGAGACATTGGCAGCAGGACGGCGCTTATCAATAATCGCCAGCGGAGCACCCAATTTGGCTGCCAAGTTTCGAGCTCTGGTAACCCCTCCAACGTCCGGCGAAACTACAACCGCATTATCACCAAGGTTCTTCCGCAAGATATGGTCTGCCAGGGTAGCAACACCAGGCAGATGGTCGACCGGAATATCAAAGAACCCCTGTATCTGGGTGGCATGAAGATCGACAGTTACAACCCGATCTGCTCCGGCTTCAACAATTAAGTTGGAAACCAATTTAGCAGTGATAGGATCACGAGCTCGGTTTTTGCGATCCTGGCGGCCGTATCCGAAATAAGGTATCACAGCATTTATACGCCCAGCCGAAGCCCTTCGGAAAGCATCAATCATTATCAGCAATTCCATCAGGTTTTCATTGCCCGGTGTGCAGGTTGGCTGGATAACAAATGTATCTACCCCACGGACGCTTTCATCAATTTCTACACTGACCTCTCCATCCGAAAAATGGGAAACCGTTGCCTTAGCCAGGGACATCCCCAGGTAATCTCCGATTTCCTTGGCCAGCAAAGGATTAGCGTTACCGGTGAATAGTTTCATCCTCCACCTGGATGTGTTCATTTAAATTTAACCTCCATTCGGCTATCGCAACATTTTATTGAAGATTTTTTTGTCTCTTTTTTAGATTCTTTTGTTGAGCTCGTTCCACCGCCAGGGAATCCTCAGGAACATCCCTGGTTATTGTAGAACCCGCGCCAGTAATGGAGTGGGCCCCGATTCTAACCGGAGCGACCAGATTTGTATTACTGCCAATAAATACTCCATCTTCAAGTACTGTTTCCCATTTGTTTTTTCCATCATAATTACAGGTAATTGTACCAGCACCTATATTAACACCTTTGCCTACCAGGGCATCACCGACATAACTCAAATGGGGTGCTTTGCTGCCTTCGCCAAGGACTGATTTTTTGATTTCAACAAAATCTCCGACTTTAACTTTCCGGTGTAAAACCGCCCCAGGGCGCAAATATGCATAAGGACCTATGGTACATTCATCACCCACCTGAGCTTCTTTAAGGCGAGAATGTTCAATTGTGACATTGTTGCCGATAATGGAGGATGTAATGTGGGTTGCCGGCCCAATTTGACAATTGCCGCCTATGCTGGACCGGCCTTCAATTATGGTTCCAGGATATATTATCGTATCAGTACCTATATTTACATCAACATCAATATATGTAGCGTTGGGGTCAACAATGGTCACCCCGCTCGTCATTAATTCATTATTTTTACGATGTCTTAGGATAGTTTCGGCTTGGGCCAATTGTATACGATCATTTATACCATAAATTTCTTCTGCCGCATCGGCCTGAAGAATTTCGACCTTCTTATTGTTATGCTTAAGTATTGATAAAACCTCGGTTAGATAGTATTCGCCCTGCTGATTGTTGGCATGAAGGCCAGTTAGGCAATCAGACAGGTCATTGACTTGCATACAATACATGCCAGAATTTATCTCTTTAATCTTCTTTTCTTTCTCTAATGCATCCTTCTCTTCTACGATAGAATGTAATGATCCATCTTTTTCACGAACAATTCTTCCATATCCATATGGATCTTGAACTTGCGTTGATAAAACCGTAGCTGATGCCCCACAGGCCAGGTGATAATTCAACAATGACTGAATGGTAGCTGCTCGCAGCAAAGGAGTATCCCCAGCTAGAATAATTATCGTATCGTCATCTTGCACCTTGTTCATTGCCTGCATCAATGCGTGACCTGTGCCCAGTTGTTGCTCCTGCACTGCAAATTCCACTTCCCCCAGAGGGAACAGTTTTTCCACTTCAGCTCGGCCATGCCCAATTACTATTACTACCTTTTCTACCCCTGCAGCACGTACCGCCTCGGTTACATGTACGACTATCGGTTTACCTGCTGCCTGGTGTACTACCTTTGGTAGTTGCGAATGCATCCTTACCCCTTTACCTGCTGCGAGAATTACCGCAGAAATGCTCACTTTCTAGATTCCTCTCCTCATCCCAACAATTAGACTACATCATAAAGCCTGCATAAAATATTATAACCTTTTATGACACGGACTGTAAAAGTTGAATATATTAACGTTCAAAGCTGATATCTCCCAAGTATTGCTGTGCTAAAAGTAAATCCCCAGGTTTGTCGACGTCAACTCCTACTTCAGCATATGGTGAGATTATTCCTTTTCCCCGAATACCAGCAACCTTAAAAAGCCTTTTTTCAGCTGATTTGATCGTAAGCTGTCCCAACAAGTATCGCAACACCAAGCCAATTCCAAACAGACTAGCAATAGCCAGTGGATCTTTTCTGCGGCTGATTACTTTTTGGCCAAAATCCAAACAGGCGGGTATTATGTCAGAACGCAGTAGGAATAGATTCCCACCGGTGAAAATCCCGTCTTTAAGGCGTACATAGGTACGAGTAACACCAGGATATTTGCGGTCATTTACTTCCTTGCTGGTAACTGGATAGTAGAGTTCAGCATCACTGCTCTCACAACTTGATAGGAAATTACTAATTGCTTCGGGGGTTATGAAGGGTATATCAGTAGGAACAGCTAATACTTTCTCGCTAATCTTTCCTTTAAGAAAATCGGCTCCTTTGGCAAAAGTCTCCATGGCATTCTGCCCTCCCTCGGCGAAAAAAAGCCTTTCGTCATGAGGAAGGATATTTTGCAATGACTCTATCGGGCCGCTCACTACAATATTATTTATATTAGGGGTTTCGCGTAAGGCTCTATACACGAAATAAATCATAGGATAGTTGCCAATCACAATCAGTGCTTCATTACTATAGGGAGCGATTTTCTTGAGTTCGCTGCTGTTTTCCCCACCGGCTAAGATAACGGCGTCATATTGCACTAACAATACCTCCATAATGTTATTATGGATTAGGCTCCTCTTTACTGGCTTCCAGCTTAATACATTCAATTAGCACATTTTCGGCGTTCTCAATGTGTTCTTGGGCTAGTTGCCTGGCCAACTGACTATCACGGGATTGTATAGCTTCAACCAATTGTTTGTGTTCTTTTAGGGATTCCTTATTTCGACCCGGAAAAGATAACGATGTCAATCGAAATCTTTGTATTTGTTCTCTTAGGTTACTTATAATGGTAGCTAATCTAGCATTGCGGCTAGCCTTATATAACAATTCATGGAAAGAAGTGTCTACCTCCACCAGCCTATCAATATCGCCATGAGTTATAGCTTCTTGCTTTCCCACCAGCAGCCTTTCCATGGCATCAAGCTCTTCATCGGTGATCCTTTCCGCTGCTAAACTGGCTGCCAATCCCTCCAAGGCCGCTCTTATCTCAAAAACATCAGCAATATCCTTAAAAGAAAGATCTGCTACATAGGCACCCTTACGGGGGACCATAACAATAAAACCTTCGAGCTCCAATTTACGCAGGGCTTCCCTGATCGGGGTACGAGATACCCCCAGCTCTTCTGCCAATTGCAGCTCCATCAGCCTTTCTCGAGGCTGCAACGTTCCATTCATAATAGCAGTACGAATAGCATCCAGCACTAATTCGCGTAAAGGCTTGTAAGAATCCAGGTCAACAGGGATTAAACGTCTTTCCGGCATAGTTTAAATCACCTCTTTTTTAAAGATAAGTTGTAACCAGGTATGACTCGTTATAGGTATCTTTTATTGCCTGCCAGGCTCGAACTGCTGCGTCGCGGTCATGGAAGAATCCTACCACACTGGGTCCGCTCCCTGACATCAAGGAATGAAAAGCGCCCAGCTGATATAGTCTGTTTTTTATGGTCAATATTACTGGGCATTTAGCAATGCTTACCGCTTCAAGATCATTTTTCATTTGCGCGGTTATTCCAATAATATCATATCTTCCCCACGCCTCAAGAAAGGCTGCATTATCAGGGCAATTACTAAGCTCTTCTAATCTCAGGGCGCGAAATATCTCAGCTGTAGACAATTGGAATGGGGGTTTTACCAGTAACATTTCTAAACGAGGACCTGGGAGCATCGGTGTTAATATCTCGCCTCGTCCGCGAGCGATTGCCGTTCCACCCAATATACAAAAGGGTACATCAGAACCGATCTGAAGACCTAATTCCAAGAGATCCTGGTTGCTTATCTGCAGATTGAATAATTCATTAATACCGAGCAATACCGCGGCAGCGTCCGTGCTTCCTCCGGCCAATCCGGCCCCTACCGGTATTTTTTTGTTAATATATATTCGCAGACCCAATTTTATAGCAAATTGTTCGCAAAGTAAATGTGCAGCCTTATAGGCTAGATTGCTTTTGTTCTGAGGGATTTCATTACTATTGCTGTTTACAATAATACCTTGGTCAGCAGTATCTATAAATATCTGGTCACAAAGGTTTATCTGCTGCATTACTGTTTCCAGTTCATGATAGCCGTCGGTTCTTTTCGCGACCACTTTAAGGGTAAGGTTTATTTTGGCGGGAGCTTCGACAACCACCTGATTATTCACCCAGCCCACTCCTAAACATTTTTTTCATTATACACATAGCCTTTTTGAAAATAAAAGCCCGTATCCAGCAGAGCCCATCCTATCACATTTAAAAAGGTCCGACGGTTGGCTAATACCACCCGACGAACCTGACTAAATGATATTCCTATTTATTTACTACTTTTACTCCCCGAGGAATTAATTCCAGGCACTTAAAGGTAATCTGAGCTTGTTGGGGAGTGTTCAATCCTAGTGCCTGTTGATCTGATGATACCAGACATAAGGGAGGGAACAGCACGCACCACCAATTTTTTCCCTGCCCCTCTCCAATCACCACCCGTAGAGCCTGATAATTGCCCGGAGGAAACACCAGGTTTCCATATGATTTGGTTGGGAACTCATACTCCCCTACATAAACCGATACCGGATAATTATAACCATTGGCAATAATTCGGTTACTGGCCACCGATTGAATTAAGGGAATATCTGCTTGGGCTAACTGTCTGGCCTCATCGGCATTTCCCACCCCGGAAAATTCCTGCTGCATCAACAATAAGATATCATCTTTTACTGCCATTTTTAATACCTGATCGGCCGGGTCATCACTATTGGCAATAACATGAAGTCGGAATACACTATCTTCCAATGGGACATTGCGATTGGCAGCTGTCCAACCCGCTGCGATAAAAAAGACGAATAAAACCATAATTCCAAATAATTTTTTCAATGCAATTACCTCCCCTGTAATTGCATTATTTACTGTCTGGATAGATTTTAAACATTTGGTTCTTAGGGGCTGCACTATTCTCTTCTTAAATAAAAATCCCTTTTTCCAATCTAAATTAAAAGCTGATACACATTGCGTTTGTTATTTTTCTTAAACCCATTGACAGAACATGTGTTTGTGTTACAATATCACCAGAACTTACGTTCGGCATTTAATGGAGGTGCATCAAATGTTTGCTGATTTCTCTAAAAAAGAGTTTATTGAGACAGGGGTGGGAGGATTAACATTTGTCATCATAGCCTATCTAGCTATGATGGGACTATTGAACTTGATTGCGAAATAAATTTGCCTAAATTGTTGTTTTGAAATATAAGCATTTCATTTCAAGCCTTTAATTATAATGTGGTATTTACAGAGCTAGTCACAAGAAAACCTTCATAGTAAATCAAAAACGCCCCTTATGTGGGCGTTTTAATTCTATTTTTTTTCTTCATTTTGCCTTGCGAGATATTCCCTGATTATCATTCTTACCAGTGCACTGCGCGATATCTGGTATCTTTTGGCCAATTCCTTTATGTCATTAACCTGGTTTTTGGTTAGGTAGAATGTGGCATGCTGAAATTGTTCCGTTGCCAAGCGGCACCCCTCCCCTGCCATGATTATTAGTACTGCAATCCTTGGTACCTTTATGCCTAATATATGTTGGCCGGGATAGATTTGTTACACCGTTGTAACCCAGATCTTCTTTTAGTTTAGCTATATTGTCACGCATTACTCTCCTGCCGGCTCGGATTATCCTGGGAGCTTCCTTAATATCCGTGAGGGAGACGTCAGATACATCCGGATGCAGAAGCAAATCGGCAAAGAAATCTTCTTCCGTATCAGACGTCTCATAGATCAAAATATCAAGCGTTCGTCCAACTATTTGCGGAATACCTTTTACACCGCTCTGGTAGTTCTCCATACCCAGGTTAATGCCAACAACATATTGTGCCCCCATTGCTTTGGTAACCATGGCGGGTACTATGTCTTTGACTCCTCCATCTATAATTTGCATTCCTCGGAATTGCTTAGGGATAAAGGTTACTGGAATTGATATGCTGGAACGTACTGCTTCACTCACCAACGCATCTTTAATGACTTTTTCGCTCTCAGCTCCAACTAGAACCTGATTGGAAAAAACAATCTTATTCCCGCTATCAATGTCACAGGCTATAATGGCTATAGGTAATTTTAGATCAGGTAATGATTTCCCATTAGTCCATTGATATATTAGGTGTTCGATTTTATCCCCTACTATCAGCCCATCGAGAGAGTAACAGTATCTGGGAAATAGCCAACTTAACAAATATTTGAACAGACCTGCAAAATTGTAATCAATATAGTCCCGCGGGGACAAATTGAGTACTATTTTTTCCATCTCATACGGCGAAATCCCGCTGGCATATAAAGAAGCGATTATGCTGCCAGCGCTGGTTCCTGTTATATAATCAGGGAATATTTCATTATCCATCAGAACTTGAAGGACCCCGATATGTGCAATTCCCTTTAGCCCTCCGCCTCCCAAGGCAAGACCAAATCGCAACAATCTGTTCACCTCATGATTGTTTTCACTGAAGTTTTCAGCGGGTACAGCCTTTTCCCAAAGAACATTTATGAGACGATTCCTTGACTGATCTATCCCAAAGTTTGGGCAGTGAAAAATGCCCGATCTTAATGATCGAGCATTTCACAATAATAAATCCTAGCACTCGGTTTCGGGATCCAACTCTCCATAGACGATGATATCATGCATTTTACCCAGCTTATCAATGATGTCAACAAACACTTTTACTTCTACGCAGGTTCCACGCACAACTGGTGTAACATGATCAGTGAGATCATTTTCATATACACGCCGACGGCAAGGGCTGTGCTCCTCTTCACAAGTACCCTTGATATCATAATCAAAGTCCCAGTTACAGAGGATGAGCTCTGATTGATCTACCTCACTCCTGAATTCTTCTGGCGTAAGGGGTGGATCAAATTCTGTTAATTCAACAGTTTCTTCATAGACATTGCACGGTACAGTGAATATCTGGTATTCAGTATCGGGTGGATTTCCAACGATCAGAACCAGAATTAAATCAAAATCGATGGTGATCTTTACCCGGTTGAAGTTAAGTGTCTCAGTTGCACAATTGACTTTGATTTTGAAATCGTCAATCAGACTAACATAGCCACCCACTTCTGCGCAAGGGATGCATATGGCTTTGCCTAGTACTTCGGCCCCTTTCTCAATGTATTTGGCCTTAATTACTTTTGCCCACAGGTCCAGCCTGCAACCCTCCGGGAATTCGCATTTCAACATGTTTCTTTCCCCTCCTTCTCTCTAATTCTTCGTTTTAACCCTCACGGGTCTCAGAAATTCGTTGGCCAAATTTCTAAGATATACTATGAAAGAAGGGTACATTGTGTGATTATCCCAAAAACAATTGCCAGGCCAGTTTCCTTGTTAGGAATGCACTGATTTATCTATTGCCGGTCATGCTCGATTATAGGCAGCTTAATAGTAAGCGTTTTAATCGTTGGCCAATCTTAGTGTCACCATCTGAAGAACGGTTTTGTTTTATAGAGGAAGGGCTCGGAGAAGTTTTAATTTTATACTTGGAAAGCAAAAGTTCTTTTCGGGTTATGGTCTCTTGCAACTGTTGAATCCGTTCCCTGGTTTGGTCTAATTCTCTATGCAATTGAGCATTACGTTCCTCTACCTTTCTAATTCCATGTTGGAGACTGGCCACATCCTTCTGGTAACAACCTATCCTCCGCACTAAAACTTCGTTTTCACTTTGTATTCTATCGATATCTTCTTGGTTACTGCCGTAAATAGCCATCTGTCTCTCTTCTGGGACTTTACTCTGCAAATTTAACTTTACAACCTGTTCTCTGACTACGTTGATCATATAGGCCGCTGTTATCTCTACTGCTATCTCATCTCGGATGAACTCAGTATCCCAATGTAAATCCTTTAATTGTAATATATATTTAACATCACTCGTTACCAATTTTTTATCTATACTGGGCCAATCCATCCGTTCTTTAATAACAACCTGGCGGCAAAATATGCGGGTATTTCCGTGGCCATCTTCGTATAGCACAATAATTTCTATCTCGATTGATGCTTCCAAATACTTGGACTGTCGATTTGCCTGGCAATGCCTGATTTTCACTCTAATGTCATCAATTCTTTTATAGCCGGCTTCCAGTTTGATTCTGTAGATCTGTCGGCAGGTTTTCGGGAAGGGTAATTGCGCAATAACCACGGGAGTCCACAATGAGATGTCATTTTCCACCCTTATCACCTCATTTTTTCTTTATTTATATGGAAAGATCGTCATTAGTATGATTATCCTGCCTGATCACATAACTTAAGTAATTTGCTTCTCCTCTCACTTTCGCCCTGGACAAAAAAAGACTGCATCAATTTGATGCAGTCTATGGAGTCAAATTCTTTTACGCGTTAGCAGAAGCAATCCTTATTTCTAAATCCTGTTTATCATACACAAACAACTCAACTGTCTCTGTTAATACGTCTGCATAAGTATAAGAAACTTTTCTTTCAACCTTGCGTTCGTTCAGCCTAACCACAAATAAATTCGGGTAAATGGATTCCAGCACGCCTTCCTTCTCTATAATGCGGTTCCTTCCTCGGTTAGCTTTCAATCTGATCTTGCTGCCTACGAAGTATTCCAAGTCTTTTTTGATCTCTGCGATAGCTCTGGGAGAACTCAAACCATCACCTTCTTTGTATAAGTATTATATAATAATATACCAAGGGGGGTATTATGTCAATATTAAAATGTATAGTATATAAAAAAACATTCCTGGTGTCAATCGATTAATAAGTAAAAATTTTT
>CAZOZX010000022.1:0-24402 GCA_964584415.1 uncultured Syntrophomonas sp. | reverse complement strand
TATTACAGCAAGACAAATGCTTGCTTAACAGAGATCAAAGACTTATAAGCTGAATTTGGGTGGGTGCAAATTTAAGATCTCATAAAAAAAGAGGGGCCTTGCCCCTCTTATACATTAAAACACGAACTGCCCTATTGCCGTGTCATAAGTATAAGCTATATAATAAATTTTATCTTTCGCTTGTAAAATTGTGTCATAGATTGTCGTTGCGGTATAAATAAAAGTGGAATCTTAGGAATTGACATGGGAATGAAAAAAGGCGAGTCTGTTTTCAAAATGAAGTCTAACCGGGATTCGATAGGATTGTCTTAAACTTTTGCTTAATGGCCGGGAATTATGTCTAACCGGCGCGGAGAAAGAAGACGCCTGCCTCATTTTGGGGCAGGCGTGCACAATTTTTGGTATTTGCTAGTCCAATCCTCCGAATTTGGGAGGAGCAGGATACTTGGATTTCTTGGCGGTATCAGGTGCGTCCTGTGCTTTTTTCTTGTTGTCTGATTTTTTCCCCTTCTTGGCCATATACAATCCTCCTTATTAAATATAAGTCTGATTATATCTTGGCCTCTTCAAAGGGATTTATTATTCCAAATGTTAAACCTTAATCCAATACATTCAATCAATAATTCTAAATATTAAGCAATCTTACATTGCAATAATGCGTCCGTTTTTGCTGCCATCTTTGTTCATCAGGCTGTCAAAGAATACTTCTCTTTTTTCAATCCGGCTCATACGTGGATCTACCAGAGCTGCAGCGGTAAGCTCGTATTTCTCGCAGTCATAACTGGCGAAATAAACCTTATCATCGATGTAGATAGCGTTTAGCTTGGTTTCTGCTTTACGCGAGTAAGATTTGATTTTGTTATAGTATTCAAATGATTTCATTATCTCAAAGGCGATTTGCCGCATGGTTGCATAAGCCCTGTTATAAGAAAATATGGACTCCTGATTGTCAGCATGAATCCAACCCGATGCATCACGGACTAAAGCTGCATAATTTTCATCATAATCAGCCCCGATATGAGCGCCCCCATTTTGATTGGCTATAGTTAAAACGACTTCTTTACGCGAAAGTGAGAATCCATTATCATTCACAACCAGTTCGTTCCACCAGTCATCGAATCCATGCCATTTGTTCACGAATTCCTTGTCGACCTGACACATGGGCAGCAAATCACCTTTGCTTTCCTCGCCTTCAGCCAGTATCTCGCCCAGGAGTCCGTAGTAAGACCCGGGTTTGGCGGGTATATATTGAGTGGTGGTTGAAAGAATAAAGATGTTGTTTTTAATCTGCAATTGGCTGATCAGCGATTCGGCTTTAGCAATACTATGGAAAAGAGCTCTGGTACTGACGGCCAGATTTATAGCTTCATCCTGATTGCCTTCATCATAGAGCTTGGCAGCGATAGTCATTAGGGCTAGATTGCCATCCAAATAATTTTGTGCTATTTCTCTCGTCTTGGCCATTTGTACACCTCGTTTAGAAAATTTTGAACCTCTATTATTTAATCATACTTTGGTTAATAACGGAAACATCAATGATTATTGATTTTAACCGAGCAGAATGGTATTAACGATACCTTTTGGGTCTATTCTGCCTTTCCATCCGTTTTAGCCAGCAACAAAAAAGACGCCGCGGTTACGGCGTCAACGGTTGGTTATAGCCCTCTGGGCATGGGGGGTTGGGGCAGTTTATCACCGTTGGTTGGCGGTAATGGCATATTGGTTACTTTGGCGGTGTAGCGTTTTATGTCTTCCAAATAAAACGGCAGTATGGATACAACTACATTTCTCTTGCTGAACAAGGCATTGGCTATAAAGAGGCTAGTGTTATTATGCAGAGCATTCTGCCACCATTTGGGAACGAAGAACTGGGGCAGCAGAACGGTAATAATGTCTCCGGGTTGGGATGCATGTTCCTCCGAATCGATGTATTCGGCCAGGGGGCCCACTACTTCACGATAGGGCGAGTGACGCACAATCAGCGGTATATCCGTATTTAGGCCCGCCCATTTTTTCTTGAGTTTATCCGCTTCACCTTCATATGTCTCAATATGGAAAGCCTCTACATTACTGGTCATGGTGCGAGCGTAGCGCAGGGCTTTGACTACCATGGCATTGAGACTGTCGATAGGTACTATAACATGGTGTGAATAAGCCGGGACCAGATCGATCTTGCTCAAGGAGTCATTCGGTATGTCCAATTGCTGGGCAACAGAATTATAGTGCTCTTTAATCCTTAACATAATCCAGATCATAAAGGGAATCATAACGAACACTATCCAGGCTCCGGCCAAGAATTTGGTCACACCTATTACTATCACGGCCGTTAAAGTAACTAATCCACCGATTCCATTTATCAAGGCTTTGTAATGCCAACCGGATTCCCTGCGCTTAAACCAGCGGAGGAGCAGGCCGCCCTGGGCCAGGGTGAATGAAGTGAAGACCCCTACCGCATATAGATTGATCAGCAGGTGGGTACTGGCTTTAAAAATGAGCACCAGAATAATAGCCAGGATACCGAGGCTAATGATGCCATTGTTGAAATTTAGACGATGCCCGCGCAGTTTTAACTGCCGGGGCATATAACCATCCTGGGCCACAACCGAGAGCAGGGTGGGGAATCCAGCAAAAGCGGTGTTGGCAGCCATAGCCAGGATAATAGCGGTGGTTACCTGGATGATGTAAAACATAGCCCCCTGGCCAAAGACATCGAGGGTAATCTGGGCAACTACGGTTTGGCGTGCATTGGGTACAGTGTGATATAGATTAGCCAGATAAGCCATGCCGCCGAAGCAAATAATAATAGCCACGGTCAGCATTACATAAACGGTTTTAGCATTTCTGGTAGCGGGTTCCCTAAAATTTGGTACGGCATCGCTGACTGCCTCAATTCCGGTAACGGCACTGCAGCCAGATGAAAATGCTTTGAGCAGCAAGAACAAAGTAACTACTTGGGTGCCCATAGCCAAAGGTTCTGCTGCTGGGGCAGGGAGATAAGTGTCGGCGCCAGCAGCATGTTTTATCATACCGACGATAACCAGGGAGATAATAGCCAAAAGAAATGCATAAGTAGGAAAGCTGAAAATCCGGGCTGATTCCCTTACCCCTCGAACATTCGCAATAATTAGCAGAACGATGATGGCAACAGCTATCAACACTCGATGGGGAAAAAGCGTGGGGAATGCTGAAGTTATCGCGGCAGTTGCGGCAGAAATACTCACCGCCACGGTGAGAGTGTAGTCGATTGACAGCGCAGAAGCCGCCGTTAGACCCGCCATAGTACTTATATTTTCTTTGGCTACTATGTACGCTCCCCCGCCTTGGGGGTAAGCATCCACTACCTGGCTGTAAGAAAAGGCTAAGATTAAAAGCAGAAATATTATTACTATTGCTAGTCTGGGCATCCAGATAAATGAGGCTACCCCGATAACGGGAATCAGTACCAGCAATATTTCTTCTACGGCATATGCTACTGAGGAGATAGCGTCACTGGAGAGGATAGGCATACCCCAAAAAACTGATAGTCTTTCGTGAGCGAGGTTTTCACTGGCCATTTTCTGGCCAAATATCCAGCGCATCAATTGTCTAAACGTAACCATCCCTGCCAATCTATGTTATTTATCCAATCAATAAAAGAGTATAACAATCATTATAGTGACTCAATCCTATAAGTAAAGAGTATAAAACCAATATCACAATATTGGTCCACATAATATGTGAAGTCTTCACAAGGATCTTATGCAAAAGCGAGCAAATGGTACCAATAAAACAGTTTTAACAGGTGCAGAGACAAATAGAAAAAGCCGGGATGCGTTGGTATCCCGGCTCCTGATATCTGGATTTTTCAAGCCCCGCGTTTTTCATCGCTGTCTAAATAGCCTAAAGGGGTGTAAAAAATGATTTTTGACCAGAATAAAAACAAACATTGAGCCAGGTTAGCGGCCGATTGGAGCATGACCAGAAGGTTATCAATCGGCAGGAAATAGAGATCTTCAGCTTGGGAACGTGCTTCTTCCTGGTATTGGCTGAAATCACGCTGGCGGTCATGGTACCCATAGTCGTGTGGGTGTTCCTGGCGCAGGTAATCATAACGGCGCCTGGCCCATTCATACTGCAGTACCTGATAGGCTTCCGATATTTCGATAAATTTTGCGTGGGCTTCGGGATCTTTGCATACATCGGGATGCCATCTTTTTACAAGCTTTTTCCAGGCGGATTTGATCTCGGCCTGGTTGGCAGTCTCGGGCACACCCAGTATACCGTAATAATCCTTCACCCTATCTTGTCTCGTGTACATAGAGTTGACCCCCGTTATTAGTATATGCATTTTGTTGAATACTGTTATTAAATACGAGAATTATATAGAATTTTACCAGTCGGGTTACATTATACTATTTTTTGTATGATTTCAGCCGTGCATATAATAGCAGCATCCATATTTAATGGTTCACTTTCCACAAAAAGACGCAACTTCGTTTTAACCGGTGGTCAGGGCAGTGATTGGCATTTATAATTAATTAAGGGAAATATCGAAAGTCCATAATTTGCCTCGAATAAAACCGCTGCCTAAGAAATATATTGAATATATTATGTGTGGTTGAATCACAAAATTGAGGAGGAGAGCTGAATGTTTGAAGAAAGTCCTTTATTCATGGGCTTTACAGCCTGGGAGCAAATGGTGACTAAAATGTTCGACATGTACCTTATTGGCATGGGCGGATGGAACTGGACCCAGAGCCAAATGGAGAATGCGATCAGAATGCAAATGAATCAATACCAGGCAGCTATGAGCGACCTGACCAACTTGGCAGGCAAGATGGGGGAACAGGTCAATAAAAACCAGATGGCAGTGGTGCAGGCATTTGAGGATGCTCTGGTCAATGAAACCGGGGGCCTGCGGTAAATAGTCTAGGAGAACCTTGCCTGAGGATGATCCTGCCTGTTCTCTTTGATACTAATTTGAGGGCGGGCAGAGGAGGCGATGTCATTGATACCGCATAATAACACCTATGAGGACGTGCTGTTGGCCTTACAGGTCGACCCCGGTCAAGGCTTGACTGCCGAGGAAGCAGCACAGCGATATTTAGTCCACGGGGAGAATAAATTACAAGCTCAAAAGAAGCATACAATTATCAAGCGTTTCCTGGAGCAATTCAAGGACGTTATGATTTTGATACTGATAATTGCAGCGGCGATTTCTCTTGTGGTCGCTGTCTATGAGCACGAAGGTTTTTTCGAGCCGGTATTGATCATATTTATAGTTATACTAAATGCAATTATGGGGGTGATTCAGGAGAGTAAGGCCGAAAAAGCTCTGGAAGCCCTTCAGAATCTCACAGCGCCTCAAGCAAGGGTACTACGCGATGGAACCGAGATGATTATCGATGCGATCAAGCTGGTACCAGGAGATATTGTGCTTCTGGAAGCAGGGGATTTCGTGCCGGCTGATGCCCGCATTATTGAAGCGGCTAGCTTAAAATCAGACGAATCTGCCTTAACCGGTGAATCGGTTCCCAGTGAGAAGAATCCCAATGTCGTAGTGGAAATTAATTCATCGCTGGGTGATCACTCCAATATGGTGTATACCGGCTGCAGCATTACTTATGGCAGGGCGCGGGTAGTAGTTACATCCACCGGTATGAATACCGAAATGGGCAAGATTGCAGACCTTCTTGAGGAGGAAGATAACGGGCATACCCCTCTTCAATATAAACTGGCGGTATTGGGAAAATATCTGGGAATTATGGCTCTGGCGGCATGTGCCGTTATTTTTTTTATTGGTTACATGGCTGGAATGAAGGTCATGGAAATATTTATGATTGCCGTTTCCCTAGCCGTTTCGGCTATCCCGGAAGGATTGCCGGCTATCGTTACTATTGTCCTGGCTATCGGTGTACAGCGTATGGTTAGTAAAAATGCTATCATCAGACGCTTGCCGGCGGTGGAGACCTTGGGCAGTGCCTCGGTTATTTGTTCTGATAAAACCGGCACCCTAACCCAAAATCAAATGACTCTGATGCAGGCCTTTGAAGCTGAAAGCTCGCTTGTGGAAGATATCGGGGAGGATAACTCGCCTGCTATCAAGAAGCTGCTTACCCATGCGGTTTTATGCAGCGACGGGCGAATAGAATTCGAAGACGGTAATGAACGTCACATTGGTGATCCAACCGAAACCGCTATCATCTTGGCCGCTTATAAAAACGGCCTGCTACAGGATGAGGTAAACCGGCTTTATCCTCGGTTGTTTGAATTACCCTTTGATTCCGAACGTAAGTTAATGACGACCGTCAATCAGATGGATGGCCGTAATATTGTAATTGTCAAGGGAGCCTTTGAGGTTCTGGATGATCTCTGTGTGGCCGGGGATTTAGCAGCCGGAAAATTGCATAACGAAAGAATGAGCCGTTCCGCTTTGCGAGTGCTGGGAGTAGCCTGGAAGGAGATCGGGGAATTGCCTGCCGCACCTTCCAGCCTGGAACTTGAAAACAAGCTTACCTTTATTGGATTACTGGGCATGATCGATCCTCCTCGTCCTGAAGTCCGAGATGCGGTGGCGGTATGTCAACAAGCCGGAATCAGGCCGGTTATGATTACCGGTGATCATGTAATTACCGCTTCTGCCATTGCCCGGGATTTGGGAATTACAGCCGAGGGTGACGAGGCTGTAACCGGCAGAGAATTAATGAATATGTCACCTGGTGAATTGGAAGAGCGGGTACCCAGAATTTCCGTGTATGCAAGGGTTTCACCCGAAGATAAGATTCGAATCGTCCGGGCTTGGCAGCGTCAGGGACAAGTAGTGGCTATGACCGGCGATGGGGTTAATGATGCACCTGCCCTGAAAGCTGCAGATATTGGGTGTGCCATGGGTATTACCGGTACCGATGTGGCCAAGGGCGCTGCAGATATGGTTTTAACCGATGATAATTTTGCCACCATTGTAGATGCCGTAAGGGAAGGACGCGGCATCTATGATAATATCAGGAAAGCTGTAGGGTTCCTGCTGGGGACCAATATCGGTGAAGTTCTAACGGTATTCCTGGCCATGTTGATTTGGCGTGAATCGCCGCTGCTGGCGGTTCAGTTGCTCTGGATTAACCTGGTGACCGATAGCCTGCCAGCTATTGCGCTGGGGATGGAAGCCGTAGAAACCGATATCATGAATCATAAACCCAAAGCCAAAGGTGAGAGCATATTCTCCCACGGATTAGGATTGCGGGTAGGGCTGCAGGGGGTTATGTTTGCTGGTCTGACTCTGACCGCATTTTTAATAGGGTGGAAGTCAGGCGACAACATCACCGCCGGACGAACCATGGCCTTCATAGTTCTGGCCTTGACCCAGGTGGTTCACTCCTACAATATGCGTTCACACTGGTCACTCTTTAAGATCGGATTTTTCACAAATCCTTACCTAAACGGGGCAGCCCTGATTTCAGCGGCCTTGATCGCGTTGGTAGTGTTTATACCCCCGGTGGAGGTTGCCTTCGGTTTAACCCATTTATCAATTAACCTGTATATTTACGCGGTTGGTTTGGCACTGGTTCCGGTCATCGTCCTGGAAATATCCAAAGCATTGGGACTGGTTAGACATCAAAGCCAATAAAATACCGGTGATATTGAAGTATCAGCCCGGTTTTTTGTGGTGATTTTTGGATCCATTTCTCAGCAGCTAACCTCAAAAATAGTCGTATCAGCTATTGGGTGATGTTATACTCTTATTATATAGCTAAACAGCGGGGGAAGATTATGGTTAAAATAACTGCCGATAGCACCTGCGATCTGCCGATTTACGTTATCAAGGATCTTGATATAGAGATATTGCCGCTGCGGATTATAGTAGGCAATGATACTTTTCGAGATGGAGTCGATATAAATCCAACTGACATCTTCAGGTACGTGGACCTGGAGGGGAAGTCATGTCAGACCGCTGCTGTCAATCTGTATGAATACCAAAATGCCTTCGAACGCTTAGCGGCACAATATGATGGAGTCATCCACATTGATATAGGTTCGGGCTTTTCTTCCTGCTACCAGAATGCCAGCCTGGCAGCGCAGGACTTTGACAACGTTTTTGTCATTGACTCCTTAAATCTTTGTTCCGGCACCGGTTACCTGGCCCATGAAGGCGCATTATTGGCCAAACAGGGAAAGTCAGCCCATGAGATAAAAGAATGCCTGCAGGCTATGGTTCCCAAATTAGAATCGAGTTTTGTGGTAGATAAACTCGATTACCTCCGTAAAGGCGGGCGGTGTTCCGCTGTGGCGGAACAAGGAGCCCGTCTCCTGCAGATAAAGCCTTGTATTGAAGTGGTCAATAACCGTATGATAGTCGGGAAAAAATATCGCGGCAGTTTAGCCCGCTGTTTACAGCACTACATTGAAGACCGCTTCCGCGATCGTACTGACATTGATTATCGCAGGGTATATGTAACCCATTCGTGTTCGCCGGAAATATATGCACTTGCCAAAGAAAATATAGCTCATTACGCTCCCTTTGAGGAAGTCGTTGAGCGCCATACCGGATGTACCATCTCCAATCATTGCGGGCCAAACACTCTGGGGATTTTCTTCATGCGCAAGTAACACCAGTTGAGTTCGGATAGGCAGGAGATTACGTTTTACAAACAGGAATGTTTCAGCTATAATGTGACCACACAAACCGATGAGCAAGAGAAGTAAGTGTAGGTGTATGTATGCAGAGAACCGCTGGTTGGTGAGAATGCGGTAACAAAATCTATGCTGAATGGACTTGCGAGGGCAGCCCGAAATCTGCAGAAAGTAGGCGCTGACGGGAACCCTGTCCGTTATCAGTAGGGTGCATATGATGGTATGCAAAAAGAGCGGGCGAATAATTCGCCAACTTGGGTGGTACCGCAGGAGCCAATAACTCTTGTCCCTTGATTTGGGGCAGGGGTTTTTTTAATGCCCGTTGTTAGACTTTTGAAAGATAGGAGGATGACCCGTGGGAAAAGGCAGATTTGGAATCCATGGGGGGCAATACGTACCCGAAACTCTGATGAATGCTTTGATCGAGCTGGAGGAGGCTTACAATTACTATAAACAAGATCCGGGATTTCTTGAGGAGCTGAATGAATTATTGAGCAATTACGCCGGGCGCCCCTCTCGGCTGTATTTTGCTGCTAGGATGACCAGGGATCTGGGCGGAGCGAAAATCTATTTGAAAAGAGAAGATCTGAACCATACCGGATCACACAAAATCAATAATGTGCTGGGGCAGGTGCTGCTGGCCCGTAAGATGGGCAAGACCAGGGTAATCGCGGAGACCGGAGCCGGGCAGCATGGGGTAGCCACCGCAACCGCAGCGGCTTTGATGGGTTTGGAATGCGAGGTGTTCATGGGCCGGGAAGACACTGAACGCCAGGCACTGAATGTATACCGCATGGAACTGCTGGGGGCTAGAGTTCACCCTGTGACCAGCGGAACCCAAACCCTTAAGGATGCTGTCAATGAGACTATGCGGGAATGGACTAACCGGTTGGAGGATACCCACTACGTATTGGGATCGGTGATGGGGCCGCATCCTTTCCCGGTCATTGTCCGTGATTTCCAGAGTGTGATCGGCCGCGAGGTCAAGAGCCAGGTGCTGCAGCAGGAAGGCAGGCTGCCGGACGTGCTGCTGGCCTGTGTAGGTGGGGGAAGCAATGCCATGGGATTATTCTATGATTTTATTGGCGATCCGGAAGTGCGGCTGATTGGCTGTGAGGCGGCCGGCTTAGGCGTCGATACCCCTCAGACCGCCGCTACCATAGCTACCGGCAGCATCGGCATATTCCACGGTATGAAGTCATATTTCTGCCAGGACCAGGATGGACAGATTGCTCCGGTCTACTCCATTTCAGCCGGGCTGGATTACCCGGGCATAGGCCCCGAGCATGCCCAACTGCATGATATTAACCGGGCCGAATACGTACCGATTACAGACGAAGAGGCAGTACAGGCGTTTGAATACCTGTCCCGCATGGAAGGCATAATCCCGGCGATCGAGAGTGCCCATGCGGTCGCTTATGCGCGCAAAATCGCTCCAACCCTGGGCCAGGACCAGATCATGGTCATAAACCTCTCTGGTCGGGGAGATAAAGACGTAGCTGCTATTGCCAGATACAGGAGGATTGATATTCATGAATAGAATAGAGCGGGCTTTTGCCAACGGAAAAGCTTTCATTCCCTTTATCACCGCCGGGGATCCGTCGCTGGACCTAACCGAAGAGATGGTTATCAGCATGGCCGCTGCGGGTGCTGACCTAATCGAATTGGGAATACCTTTTTCAGATCCCATCGCCGAGGGGGTAATTATCCAGCGTGCCGATGAACGTGCCTTGACGGCCGGCACTACCACGGATAAAATCTTCGCCATGGTGGAGCGCATCCGAACCAGGTGTAATGCACCGCTGGCCTTCATGACCTATGTCAATCCCATATTCACTTATGGCACCGAGAAATTTATGCATAAATGCCAGGTCACCGGAATCGATGCAGTGATTGTACCCGATCTACCCTATGAGGAAAAAAGAGAACTACAGCCATACTGTGATCAATACGGAATTGCTTTGATCTCACTAATCGCACCCACCTCGCGGGAAAGAATCCGTATGATTGCAGCTGAGGCCCAGGGATTCGTTTACTGCGTGTCATCGATGGGAGTTACCGGGGTGCGCTCGCAGATCAGCAGTGATGCCATGGAAATGGTGAATATGGTCAAGGAAGTCAAGAATATACCTTGTGCGATTGGCTTTGGCATTTCTACCCCGGAACAGGCTGAACAAATGGCCCGCGGTGCCGACGGGGTAATTGTGGGCAGCGCCATTGTCAAAATTGTTGAGCAGTATGGTTCGGATTGCCTGCCTCACGTGGTTGAATATGTCAGCCAAATGGTTAAAGCGGTCAAGAATGTCAGTTAGCCTGGTAATTTCGAAGGTTAGGCTTATAGTTGTATAGTGAAGCTCCAAATTGTTGACACTGAAAAGAAAATGAGTAAGATATTTATTAGCACTCTGATTGTGAGAGTGCTAATTATATTCCAGGCATCGATAGGATGCTTACTGTGTTAAGAAAGGAGAAGGACAAATGGCCAAGAAAGAATTCCAGACTGAATCAAAACGCCTACTGGACTTAATGATCAATTCGATTTACACCAACCGGGAGATATTCCTGCGTGAACTCATCTCCAATGCCAGCGATGCTATCGACAAAATTTATTACAAAACCCTGGTGGATGAAGAGTTGGCTTTCAATAAAGACAACTACTATATAAGGATAACCATCGATAAAGAAAATCGAACCTTGATCGTGTCAGATTACGGTATAGGTATGACCAGAGAGGAACTGGATGACAACCTGGGGGTAATAGCCCGGAGCGGTTCGCTGAACTTCAAGAAGGAGACCGAACTAAAGGACGGGTACGACATCATCGGCCAGTTCGGGGTAGGTTTCTACTCGGCATTTATGGTGGCCGAAAAAATAAGTGTTGTCAGCAAGGCGTTCGGTCAGGAGCAGGCCTACAAATGGGAATCTGAAGGAATTGATGGTTACAACATTGAGCTGGCTGAAAGAGATGAAGTCGGGACGGATATCATTCTGAAAATAAAAGCCAATAGCGAAGATGAGAACTATGATGAATACCTGCAGGAATACCGTTTGCGGGCTATCGTGAAGAAATACTCGGATTTTATCCGCTATCCCATTAAAATGGAGGTCACCCGTTCTCGTCTCAAAGAAGGCAGCGAGAACGAGTATGAAGACTACTCTGAGGATCAGATCATCAACAGCATGGTGCCGATCTGGAAAAAGAACAAGAATGAATTGACGCCCGAGGACTATGAGAACTTTTATTTCGAGAAGCACTATGGGTTTGACAAACCGATCAAACATATTCATATAAGCACGGATGGCACGGTCAGCTATAATGCTATTCTGTATATCCCCGAAAAAATCCCCTATGATTACTACACCCGGGAATATGAAAAGGGATTGGAACTGTACTCCAACGGGGTCCTGATCATGAATAAATGTGCCGACCTGCTGCCCGATTGCTTTAGCTTCGTCAAAGGTATGGTAGATTCCGAAGACCTGACCCTGAATATATCCCGGGAAGTGCTGCAGCATGACCGGCAGCTGAAATTGATTGCCAAGAATATTAAGACCAAAATAAAGAATGAACTCAAGTCGTTATTGCAAAATGAACGTGAACAGTATGAAAAGTTCTACCAGTCTTTTGGTCGGCAGCTGAAGTTCGGCATTTACGAAGGATTTGGCGCTGAGAAAGATCTGCTCCAGGACCTGCTGCTGTTCTATTCATCAAAGGAAAAGAAGATGGTCACTCTTGAGGAGTACGCAGCCCGTATGCCGGAGGAGCAGAAGTATATTTACTATGCTGCCGGGGAGTCCATTGAAAAACTGGAGAAGCTGCCCCAATCGGAGATCGTTGCCGATAAGGGCTATGAGATCCTCTATTTCACGGACGACATTGATGAGTTCGCGGTTGGCATTATGATGAACTACCAGGAAAAGGAGTTTAAATCCGTCTCCAGCGGTGATCTGGGCATAGAAGATGCCGCCGATACAACTGCCGCCGCGGCTGAAGAAAGCAAGGAGCTTTTTGCCGAGATGAAGACTCTCCTGGGTGACAAAGTCCAGGATGTAAAAGCATCCAAGCGGCTGAAAAATCACCCCGTCTGTCTCAGCAACGAAGGTGCTATCAGTATCGAAATGGAAAAAGTGTTGAATACCATGCCCAATAACCAGCAGATAAAGGCCAGTAAAGTTTTGGAGATAAATGTTCATCATCCGGTATTTGATGCCCTGCAGGACGCATTTACCAACGATCGGGATAAGTTCAGCCTGTTTAGCAGTCTCTTATACAACCAGGCTTTGCTGATTGAGGGACTGCCGCTGGAGGACCCGGTTGAGTTTACCAATAATATCTGTAAAATTATGATATGAGGATGGTCTTCGCCGATAATACCGCAATATATTGGCAGAATTCCGGATACAAAGTGCGACCAGGGAGATGATCGTAGTGGAATGGCACAAACTGATTATATATAGAAACCTGCTGGAAGACGAAATAGTTAAAAAAACGTTACAGTTGGGGAATATGATAAAAGAGCAATCATCCTCCCGAATGTCCGACCGGGAAAACCTCTACTACGATGTATATAATCGTCTGCTCCGCTTCTCAGAAGAACAACAGCTGGCAGGCAACATTTGGCACAACTATATCCTTAGCTTATTGGCTAGGGACGAAAATCTATTCAGCCTCGCTTGTGAACGAGGGGCCGGGATACTACCCGGCCTTTTTCAGTTAGCACTTAGAGATATGGGAATCATTCATAGAGCCTGCCTGTGGGATTGGAACGAAATAGCCAGTAATATTGCGCCCGATTGTATTTCTTTACTCAATGACTTCCAACCGGGACGAGGCCGCAGCGACAGTTACTACAGCCAAAATTTGCAGAAACTGCAGCATATGATCGACCTGGCCAATGGTCCGGTAGTAATGACCGGTCAGATGGCTGAATTCTATGCCCGTTCTGGCTGCGGATTGATGAATAAATACCTGGCCTTGCGGTGGGAGAACGGATTAGAAGGGATCATAAATCCCGACCCGGTTCGTCTGGGTGATCTGATCGGTTATCAGTACCAGAAGCTGATAATAACCGCTAATACCGAAGCCTTTTTGGAGGGCAAGAAAGCTAACAACATTTTGCTGTATGGGGAAAAGGGGACCGGAAAATCATCAACCGTCAAAGCCTTGCTGAATGAATATGCGGGGCAGGGACTGCGGATGATCGAGCTGCGTAAAAACCAGTTGGAACAATACCCGGAATTGGTGCGAACAGTTGGCAGCCGTGGAAAACGTTTTATAGTCTTCATCGATGATTTATCCTTCGAAGACTTTGAGACTGAGTACAAATATATTAAGGGAAGTATTGAAGGCAGCCTGGAAATGAGGCCGGCCAATATATTGCTCTACGTAACTTCCAATCGCCGTAATCTAATTAAAGAAAATTGGAGCGAACGGGCCGGCGATGATGTGCATGGATTTGATTCCCGCCAGGAAAAACTCTCGTTTGCCGACCGGTTTGGCATCACCGTTACCTATCCTGCCCCGGATCAGGAGCATTTCCTGGATATAGTAGAGAACCTGGCCCAGCGTGAAGGAGTGGAGATTGATCGTGAGGAACTGCGCCGGAAGGCTTTACAGTGGGAAAGGAACTACCATGGTCGTTCCGGGCGCAGTGCGATACAATTTATCAACTCCCTGCATACCTAGATCCAAGCTGTCAGCTTATTGCGGATTTTCACTAGAAAATGGCCCTGTTGTATGACGGTTGATCGGAAAGCACCAAAATTCAAACCATGTTATATTTGGAGGACTAGATGAACAAGGTTGCCGGTCCCGGCTGCGAATGCACCTCCCCGCAAGGAGAACAGTCTTTACTGCCGGATGTGGAACGCAGTTTAATAACCAAATATCGCCGGCCTTTGTGGACTAAATTGACCAGGGCGATCAAGGATTTTAGTCTAATTGAATCCGGCGATCACGTAGCGGTGGCTATTTCGGGTGGCAAAGACAGTACGATCATGGCCAAGTTGCTGCAGGAACTTCAGCGCCATGGTAATCGAAACTTCGATTTGGAATTCATAGCCATGGATCCTGGCTATCATCCGAATATCCGTGACTTGTTACTGTATAATTGCGCATGGCTGAAAATCCCGGTGCGCCTTTTCGAATCGCGCATCTTTGATATAGTTGACCACATGGCCCCTGAGTATCCCTGCTATTTATGTGCCCGCATGCGCCGTGGAGCTCTTTACGCCCAGGCTCAAAAATTAGGCTGCAATAAATTAGCCCTGGGGCATCATTTTGATGACGTGATTGAAACCACCCTGCTCAATTTGTTTTACACGGGCAGCATAAAAACCATGCTGCCTAAACTAAAATCGACCAATTTTGCCGGATTAGAGCTGATAAGGCCTTTGTATTACGTTGAAGAAAAATCAATCTTAAAGTTTACTGACGAGCATGGTATTCAGGCGCTTAATTGTGCCTGCACGGTAGCGGCTAAGAAGACCGGTAATAAACGCTACGAGGTAAAAAAGACGATTCAGGAATTAAAGGAACGCTTTCCTCATGTGGATCAGATGATAATGAGAGCAACCCAGAATATCAATATGGATTGTATCCTGGGTTGGCAAAAAGACGGGCAAAAGTTTTCCTATCTCGATTTCTATGAAGAAGATTGATCTATAACATTCCGATGTTGGTTTCTAACGGGGCATATTTTGCCCGTTATATATCTCAATCATTTCCCGCTTAATCTGCTTTTTTATTTTCCCCTTTTCCTTTGGCTTCAGATCCTGTTTAGCAGTACCAAACAAATAATTATCGAGGTCGAACTCTTTCAGCAGCATCTTAGTATGAAAGATGTTGTCCTGGTAGACATTCACATCGATAGTCTGGTAAAGGCTGCGGGTTTTGTTGGCTATATAATTTTGGATTGAATTGATCTTATGGTCAATAAAATACTTCTTTCCGTCCAGGTCGCGGGTGAAACCCCGAACCCGGTAATCAATTATGCAGATATCGGGATTAAAAGCATGAAACAAGAAGTTCAGCGCCTTAAGCGGTGAGATCTGGCCGCAGGTGGAAATATCAATGTCTACCCGGAAAGTGCTGACCCCACGATCGGGATGACTCTCCGGGTAGGTGTGGACCGTTATATGGCTCTTATCCAGGTGGGCCAGAACTATCTCCGGCAAGGGACCAGGTGATTCGGCCTCCAGATCCCCGCAAGCCTTAACCTGGCTTTCATTTTCAGCAATAAGAATTGTAACACTTGATCCCTGCGGATCATAATCTTGTTTGGCGATATTCAGAATAGTGGCACCGATGATATTAGCTACTTTGGTGAGGATTTGGGTTAACCTTTCGGCGTTGTATTCCTCATCGACATACTCGATATATTCCTTGCGATGTTCCGAACTTATCGCATAACAAACATCGTAAAGGTTAAAACTCACGGTTTTGGTCAGATTATTGAATCCATAGAGTTTCAGCTTTTTTTTAAGAGGCCTTGGATCCATCATGCCCACCCCTTCCGCCAAATTGGTCGAATAATTATATAAATGGTATCATATTGACATTTGCTATGCACCTGCATTGAATTTGATGCATTGAGGATGTGTCGCTAAACCAATCAGGGAATCAAAGAAGCCTATTTCAGGCAGACCGTGCACAAAGGATAAGGAGACCGAATGGCAAAGCCGGTCTCCTACTTTAGTATCTACAGATATTGTGATTATTAGTTACCTAATACAGTTACCTTTATGGTTTTCTTGCCCCAATTCAACGCTTCCTGATGGCTGTCGAAAAACAGGTCGATCCTATTGCCTTTAATGGCGTTACCTTGGTCAGCTGCTATAGCCGCCCCGTAACCTTCTACATAAAGTCTGGTTCCCATAGGGATAACATTCGGGTCAACTGCAACTATTCCACGTCTCAAAGGCAGGCCAATGTATGAAGGGGCACCATAATAAGGTTTGTTACATTCATAACAACCGTCGTAACCAGTAGCAACCATGGTGATCACCCGGCTGGCAGAGGTTGATGAGCCGCGGGATGGAGCCGTCGCAATTTGGGCTGCCACCTGGACGTTTTTGCTGGTGGTTCCATTGGCAACTGGTGTAGTAGGCGAATCGCCTTCTGAATTGCTGGCGATGACTGCATTCTGGGCTTCGGTATCTAACCGGGCCAACTGCGGGGCTTGTCTGGTTCGGGTACCAATAAATCCATCAGCCAACATATGGTTGTCGATTGCCAAGCTGACTACTGCCTGGTATGCTTCCGAGCCTAGCACTCCTTCAGCTGGTCCGCTCCAATAGCCGTGGTTATTTAGAAGCTGCTGCATTTGCACTACCGTTTTGGGCTCTGGGATAGACTGACTGGAAGTAGCCTGGGCGTCATAGATAAAAAGACTTATGGACAAAAACGGAATCATTAGTAAAACAGTTATTTTCTTAAACAACATGATTGTACTCCTTTCTAAACTGTTTGGCACAGTCACTTTTCCGAAGTTTGCTTCTAAACTAATGTCGAAGCAGTTTAGCAGGTAGTGCTGGTACTAAGTCTATAATCTTTCCAGACTTTATTCAAATTGCCTTATTGCCCTCTATATTGGACAAGTCCAACTATAAGTGGAAGACAGCAGATATGAGAAAGGATTCTGAAATCTGGTCGGAAATGCTGGGTGATGGGATTTGATGGCAAGCAAAAAGGCCACTCTAGCGAGTGACATCGGACCGTCAAAAAAGGCTGATAGCTGTGCTAATCAGGAATGAATGCTCGATCAAGTACCTCATGTACGTCTCAATCACGGTCATTCCTATTGCCTGTTTCTCAGCCTTTTTTGCCTGATCTGTCAATATATAGATTTCTTTGACTGAATAAGGTCACTCGGGTGAGTGACCTTATTCAGTCAATATTCATATTATTGTTTAGGGTAAAAAAATATTTTATATGAAGAAAGAGTGGAGAAATGAGGCGGCGGCTCTGCTGTTTTACCAACCGAACCGCCTCAACACTTATCGCAATGTGGTGGGTACGAAAGCGTCTATCAAACCAATAACAAAAGCTGCCAGCAATGCGCCGATTATGGTAACGCTCATCATGGATGGGATAATGTATTGGGCCAGATAGATTACTATGGCCGCAATTACGAATCCTACCACCCCGCGGCTGCGCGGCGATACCCTGTCACCGAGTAGTCTTTCAATTAAGTATCCCATGATAGCGATAACTGCTGCAGCAACCAGGGCGCCCCAGAATCCCGCTACCCGGAATCCGGGAACGAAATAGCTGACCAGCAGCAATACCAGGGCGGAAACTATGAAGCGAATAACTGCTTGAAACATTGAGCTACCTCCTTATCTAAAATTTTGTGCTTAGTCTAGATTTTCACCCGGGTGTTTAAATTATTCATCAACCTCAGTATTATCAGGTTTTGGGAATCGTATCACGGATGCTGGCCCTTTCTTTCAGATAGCAGCTAATCTCCATAACGGGGGAATAGCGTGTCAGAGCGGTGGCTAGTTCTATTGTTCCCAAAACCCCTGAACAGGTTGCCGGCCAGCCCGTGAGCATCTCGCTGCCAGACAGGAAGAAAAAGCACAATGAAAAAATATAACGGGCGATGACTCCATCTCTGCTGAGCATTTCAATCAACTCCTTTGCTTATAATGGGGAGGTAATAAAACTCGACATTTTAGTATCAGTCAGGAGCCGTAAAAGATGTGCGTTAATAAATGGATGTCCGGTAATTTGCAGGCGAGTTTTTAGATAATTTCATGACCGCTGCCTCATAAAAAGTGGACCGTTCTCGCCGGCAGTTGCCTGGCTTTAATATTGTGTGTAATTATAGAGGTAACTCTGGGGCTCACCCTGGCCAGATATATAGGACCGTCATTGATCAATAGAATTGCCGGTGGGGTGTTTGTCTTGTTGGGCTTTATCATGGTCGCCAAATGTTTGGCTAATAAAGTGATCCCCAAAGCAGTGAACCATAATATTAAAGTCAAGGAGCATGATGTAATAACTGCCGAAGCAGATTTGTAGTTGAACTTAATTATTACCGGGGAATCTGCCCGATGTGTGATTAGTGCTCTGGCCTAAGACTGCCCTTGGTTGGATGACTGCTTCTGACCTGCATCCTGACTTTGCCCGGAGGTTTGGCTGGACATTTTAGTCTGCAGATTGTTCAGATTAGTCATGGCTATTTCACCCTTGATCATAATTAAATCTGCCTGTTTGGTTCTAATCGCATCCTGCAGATCTGAAATAGAGAACTCGGCCTTACTTAACATTTTGCTGTCCACGTCCTTTGCCTGCGCCCCCAAGTACATCCATTGCTCCCTCATTTTAGGTATGTGTTCCTCCGCCTTGGTCCAGTTTTTTTGACTGGCTTCAAATACTGCCGCCATAATCTCATACTTGACCTGGTATAACTCAGCCGGCACAGTAGTGGAGAATAATCGAGCCATATCGGCGTAGTTCTTGTACAAAGTCAGGGCTGCCGACATACTCGCCTCTAATTGCTGGCTGCTTATTGCCTGGGTAAGTTGCTCGAGAGCCTGGGAAAATTGATTGCGGGCCTCAGTGCTCATTCCAGCCTGGACTGCCTCGGGCATAAGACTGTTCCAGTTCTGATGGATATCTCGCATACTCTGGAATTCTTTAGTCCAGTTGTTGGCAGCAGTTGGGGTCTGAGTGGATGTTGTTCCCTGGGGTGTTTGGCTCTGGGTGGTGCTTTGGGTACTGGTACCGCCCTGGGATTGCTGTTGCCCGCCTTGTTGCTCGCCCTGGTTCTGATTGTTCTGGTTTTGTTTTTGGGTGCTGGCGGACTGACTGCCTTGTTTTTGGTTATTCTGCTGCTGATTAGCGGTATTTTGATCCTGGTTTTGCCCAAGGGTTTGTTCCCCCGAAGGTGTACCACCCTGGGTTTGACCGGTTTGCCCCTGCTGTCCCGAAGTTTTTTGCTGGGGATTCAATTGTATTTGCTGCATCGAGCCTCCATTGCGGGCTTTCATTTTTTTGTCTAATTCCGTAATGATGGTGTCCAGACCAGAAGATATACTTTGTAATTCTGTAGGGGCCTTACTGGACTGCCCGTTTTCGGCTGGCTTCTTTTGGGCAGTATTCTTGGAACATCCGCTCACAATACTAAAGACGAATATTAAAATGATAATGGCTATAATACGAGACTTTCTCATTAGGACCACCTCAATTCACTTAATATAGATAAATTTATCTTGTCCAGAAAATTAGTCATTAATGCTTTTGCTGTCCCTCGACAAGGACTGGCTAAATAAGGGGGTTTATTCATTTTTTGATGATCGTCTTTGTTTATGGATATTAAAAAAGCAGTTATAATAGGGAACATAATTGCAGAGTTTGCGGAGGGCTGAAGATTGCTGAATGAAAATCAGAGTCAGGAGAGAGTTACCTTACTGATTGTAACCGGCACCGCTTTTCTGGTCCCATTTATTGGCAGTGCTATAAATTTAGCCTTGCCTTTACTGGGCCAAGAGTACAGCAGCAGCGCTTTGCTGTTAGGATGGGTAGTAACCGGTTACCTTTTGGCCTCAGCAGCTTTGTTGCTGCCATTCGGCCGACTGGCAGATATAATTGGACGCCGTAAGGTATTTTTGACAGGGCTGGTGTTGTTCACGCTATTCTCTTTCCTGTGCAGTCAGGCCACTTCGATGCTGATGCTGGTGGGATTGCGCCTTTGCCAGGGAGTAGCTTCGGCCATGATATTCAGCACTTCAACTGCTATCCTGACTTCGGTTTATCCTCCTGCCAGGATGGGGAAGGCTTTGGGAATGTCAGTAGCCAGTACTTATACAGGACTATCCCTTGGTCCGGTATTAGGCGGGTGGCTGAATCACAATTTTGGCTGGCGGAGTATTTTTTATTTCATTGTTGTAATCAGCCTGGCTGTCACAATCTATACCGCCGGATGGCTGAAAGGAGAATGGAAAGGTGCGGCAGGAGAGCATTACGACCTGGTAGGAACTCTTCTTTATGTAGTTGGATTGGCCGCATTTCTTTATGGTGTTTCATCGCTGTCAACGGTTAGCTGGGCCTGGTATATGGCTCTTGGCGGGGCTTTGTGTCTGGCTATTTTCATAATCTATGAACTCCGCCTGGAACATCCTTTAATCCAGGTAAGACTGTTCATACATAATATCGTTTTTGCTTTTTCCAACCTGGCGGCTATGATCAATTACAGTGCTACCTTTGCCCTAAGTTTCCTCTTGTCCATCTATCTGCAGGTGATAAAGGGTTACAGTTCCCAAACTGCGGGTATGATCCTGCTTTTTCAGCCCTTGATGATGGCGTTGCTTTCACCGCTGGCGGGTAGTTTATCCGACCGGATCGAACCGCGCAAGTTAGCTTCGACTGGAATGATGTTAAGTGCCTTGGGGATTTTTGTTTTCATGTTTCTGGGTACCGATACTTCAATATATTTAATCATAGTAAATTTGGCCCTGATAGGGTTGGGTTTTGCCTTGTTTTCGTCACCCAATACCAACGCGGTTATGAGTTCAGTGCAGCCTCGCCTGTATGGTATCGCCTCCTCCACGCTGGGTACCATGAGAATGATTGGACAGGCTCTCAGTATGGCTATTGTGACCTTGATTATGGCCTTTTACCTTGGTAAAGCCCAGTTGAGCCAGGTGGATCCCGGGATTCTGATGTCCAGCATGCATATAACTTTTATAATATTCTTTGTCCTGTGTTGCCTGGGTGTCCTGGCATCGGTGGCTAGGGGCAAGGGTGGGCAGGATTCATTACATTTAACCGGAGGAAAGGGGCAGGCCAGCCAGTGAGAAAGACCGTCTTAATTACCGGTGGTTCCAGGGGTATAGGACGTGCAACTGCCGAATTGTTTGCCGTCCAGGGCTATAATGTTATAATCAATTACCTCCGTTCAGAAGCCGGGGCCACGGCCATAGCCGCTAAACTGGCTGCAGCTGGACATAATGCCATGACTTATAAAGCCGACGTATCAGACCGAGAACAGGTAAACTCGATGGTAGCGGCAGCCCTAGATACATTCGGCACCATCGATATATTGATCAACAACGCTGGAATTGCCCAGCAAAAGCTTTTTACCGACATCACCGCCGAAGACTGGAATACCATGCTTGATGTCAATGTTAGAGGCATATTTAATTGCTGCCAGGCAGTGGTGCCGTCAATGATTAAGCGCCATCAGGGTAAAATAATTAACGTTGCTTCTATTTGGGGAATAACCGGGGCCTCCTGCGAGGTTCATTATTCAACCGCCAAAGCCGCGGTAATAGGATTTACAAAAGCTCTGGCGCGGGAGCTGGGGCCCTGCAATATTCAGGTTAACTGTGTCGCTCCAGGCATTATCGAGACTGATATGAATGCTGACCTCGATGAAGAAGTAAAAGTAAGCTTGAAAGAGGCTACTCCATTGATGAGATTTGGAACTCCACTGGAGGTAGCTTATGCGCTTTTGTACCTGGCTTCGGAGCAGGCAGACTTTCTGACCGGTCAAGTCCTAAGCCCCAATGGTGGATTCGTAATGTAGGTATCTTTCAGAATATAGAATAATAGGGTGTGTTTGGGATAAACAGTTGGCAATTGTTTTTTCCAGGTGTGTTATACTGATGTCCAAAAAGGGGAGGGGCAAGTGTTGAAAATAGCAGTCGTTGATGGCCAGGGTGGAGGTATGGGCCGCATCATTGTTGAAAAACTGCGCCAGGAATTGGGCAACTCCTGCCAAATTATCGGCTTGGGCACCAATGCTGTAGCCTCTTCTTTGATGCTCAAAGCAGGAGCCAATGAAGGAGCCAGCGGGGAGAATGCGGTAGTACAATGTGTCAAAAGGGTGGATGTAGTCGCTGGGTCAGTATCCATCGTTGCAGCCCATTCCTTTTTGGGTGAACTGACTCCCCGTATGGCCGAAGCTATTGCTTCATCTGACGCAACAAAGGTATTATTGCCTCTAAACCGTTATAACCTGGAGATCAGCGGTGTGGTCGATCAACCCCTGCCCTTGCAGGTAAACAGCCTGGTTGCCAGGGTTAGGGAAATATATGAAAGCAGCAGACTTAATAAGTAGTCTTAATTCAATACCCAAAGGTGAAAGGAAGATGCCATAATGTGTAAGAATATGCCGCCGCTGGAGTTGGCCATACAATTTCACGGCCACATCTGCCCGGGATTGTTGATGGGGGTAAGAGCAGCGGAGTTTGCTCAAAAATATTTGAATGTCGATCCGGACCAGGATGAGGAGCTGCTGGCCATAGCAGAAACCAATTCCTGTGGAGTGGATGCCATCCAGGCGATATTGGGATGCACCTTTGGAAAAGGCAACCTGATTTTTAAAGACTATGGCAAAAGTGTGTATACCATTGCCAGCCGGGAACAAAATCGGGCGGTGCGTATGGCCCAGAAGTACCTTGCCCAGCCCCATCCAGACAATGCCCGTTACCGGGAATTATGCCGTAAGGATGTTCTAAGTGGTTCGGAAGCCGAAGAGAAGGAGAACCTGTTAGCAGCCATTTTTGAGAGATTGATGACCGCTCCTTTCGAAGACCTGTTCAACTGGCAGGAAATCGATTTCAGTTTTCCGGAAAAGGCGCAGATCTATCCGACTGTGCAGTGCTCGATCTGTGGAGAAGGGGTCATGGAACCCCGGGCCGTATTAAATGGGCAATTATATGTTTGCCCTAGCTGTGCTTAGAAAATGGAGGGGATGCCGATGTGTGAAGCCAATGTCTATATCAGCCGGGATGGACGGGAAGAACTGCTGATGGAAGGGGTAGACCGGATAATACCGAGTGAAGACCAGAATATATTTCTGGAGAATGTATTTGGAGAGCGTCGGATAATTAAGGCTAGAATAAAAGAGATGGAACTGGTGCGCCATCGGATTGTTTTGGAGGAGATCAAGGAAACGGCTGTTAAACCGCACCTCGAATTATGGCTGGAACCAGATACCAACCACGGTCATTTCCACCCGGGTGAGGAAGCCAGGATGAAGCTATTCAAGGGCTTTAACATGCGTCCCGACCAGACCGCAGATCTTGAGGGTATCGAGGCCTTTGTCTTTATTGGGGGGGACCTGAAAGCGCTTGATTTACACAAACATCATGGAGACATGGAAATAAATCTGGGAGAGGATTTGGAGGGCTTGGCCCAGGTTTATGTATATCAAAAGAAAGACCAGGAACTTTATGCAACTGCGCTGGTGGAGGTTGGACATCACCATCATCACGGCAACCAACCATTGGGCTTGCCCTTGGAGATAGTCCCTATCGATTACAGTCATGCCCGTTTAGGCGAGACCTATGGTATACAGGTATTAAAGGACGGACATCCGTTGATAGGAGTGGAAGTAAAGGCTACTTTCAGCGAAACCCAGAGCCGCGATTATCCGCACCATCTGCAGACTGATGAGGAAGGCAAAACCCGCCTTTTCCTTACTGCCCGCGGTAATTATCTCTTTTCAGTAACAGAAGGTAACATGACCAGTACTTTTACCTTAATCAAAAGTTTTTAGAAATAAATAACCGTAAAAACGATTAAGATTAAAATCCTAAAAGGCAGACTCCCAGAGCCTGCCTCTATTTTTTCGAGAGGCAAAATGATAAAAAAAGAACCCTTTGCCGGCACGCAAAGGGTCTAGGAAAAAGAATGGGATTGGATACTAGGATAGTCCTTCCCGCTCCATCTTTGACCCCCTTGCGTGTTATATCTAGATGAATAACACTGCAGAAAACCAAAAAGCCAAACCTGTGTAAAGGTTTGGCTACAAAGGCAACACCGTGCATAAGCCTTCCTAG
>CAZOZX010000021.1:0-24536 GCA_964584415.1 uncultured Syntrophomonas sp. | reverse complement strand
CCTTAACCTCGGGATGTTCCTCATCCCCAAAAATTATTATATCATAATCCTCACTAATAAGTAATTGAGCGACTTCATGTATCCTTCTTACCAGTGGGCAAGTAGCATCCTTTATTAGAAGCGTTTCAGCTGCCAGTTGAGATTGGACATCTGGAGATACCCCATGGGTCCTTATTATTACTCCATCGGTATTGATTTCATCAATGTTATTAATGGGGGGAATCCCGCGGGAAACAAAGTAGTGTACTACTTCATGGTTATGAACCAGAGGCCCTAGCGTACACCATTTTTTATCATCGAGGCTAGTCTCTTCTGCTATTTTGAAGGCTCTCCTAACGCCGGAACAAAATCCAGCTTTGTTGGCCAGTATTATTTGCAATTCTTACACCCCGGCAATGATTATTGATATTTGTTAAGCTAGCTTAAAGATCCTGCTTCATTTTGCTAATAGATCATTTATTTTGTTCATAACTTCTTCACTTATCTTTTCCATACCAGCTGAACCTATCCTTTGCCCTTTGCTATCCACATAGATAGGCTTACCGGCTCTAACTATCAGCGGATGAATCCAGCCGCAAGGAAAAAAACGTCCCGTACCCAAACATGCTACAGGTATTATTGGGGCGCCTGATTTTAAAGCGATCATTACTATCCCTGCCTGAGCCTTGGCATCCCCGGATTTACTCCTCGTCCCTTGCGGAAATATCCCCAGCACTTTCCCTTCCTTCAGAACCTGGAGGGCGGACTTAATTGCTTGACGGTCTGCGTACTCGGCCTTTACTGGAAAAGCATTCAGTTTTCTGAATACATAATTGCTAAATGAATATTTGAAAAGAGGTGCCTTAGCCATAAAATAAACTGGCCGCCTCATCGCTATTCCTACCACAATCGGGTCCCAATTGCTGACATGGTTAGGGGCAATAATTACCGCCCCTGATGTCGGTATATTATCCATTCCCTCGGTCTTTAACCTTAGGAACACGAACAGCAGCCGAGCTATAGACCTAACAACGGAGTAGAACATTCAATTCCCCCCAATAATTGAGAGAATCTGAGTCAAAACTTCATCGGCATTTTGTACCGATGTATCAATCACAATAGAATCAGGTAATATCTTCAAAGCTCCTACCGGCCTGGCAGCATCCATTTGATCCCGGTTAAGCATATCAGAAAATACAGATTTCCCATCTACCGCATAGCCTTGATTTTGCATCTCCAATAATCTTCGTTCTACCCGCTTTTCCAAATCAGCTGTTAAAAAAAACTTGAACTCCGCGTCTGGCAAAACCTGTTCACCTATATCTCGTCCATCCATAACTACCTTGCCGTTTTGCGCCATCCCTTGCTGCTTTCTAACCATTATTGCGCGGACTCCAGGATGGGAAGCTACCTTTGATACAGCATTATTGACCTGGGGGGAGCGGATTATTTCGGTTAGATCCTCTCCCTGGCAAATTATTCTCTGTCCCGAACCCTTTTTTATAAAAGAAAACTCCAGAAGATCAGCTAGATCGGTCAACGCTAATGAATTATCTAAATCAATTCCCGCCTGGAGAGCTTTCCAGGTTAAGGCCCTATACATGGCACCAGTATCTATATATATATACCCCAATCGGGTAGCGAGTGCCCGGGCCAGGGTGCTTTTCCCAGCCCCCGCTGGTCCGTCGATCGCAATCTTCATATCCTTACCTGCCTCAAATTATTCTAATTTATTCTAGCACAAGACATAATACGGGAAAAGAACAGCCCCAGGTGATACCGAATCGCCAAACATTCATTACCATGGTATGGTTTGTAATTCAGCCTATTATTTGCGATAATTTACTTGATTACACCAGCAATTACCGCAAGGAGTGAATTTAATGCCGACAACCAGCAGCTTTTCCCTGAAGTTTCTCCGTGAAGAACAACATTTGATGCTCCCAACAGTAACCTCAATTAAATTAACCCAAAGCCTTTACGATGCCTTATTTCAATATGTATTAACCCAAGAACAAGAGGAACTGCTTAAAAAGTTTATCGGTATGATGGAGGATCACATAAAGAGCAAAGATCGTTCTCCATTTTCGGTACCTATCCAGGATTTAGAGTTTCTTGATGAAGGTCTGGAAGAATTACGCCTGCTTAATTGGCTGGAAATCCCGGTAGCAGTTTTTGAACTAGTCATAGAAGAGGTCAGCCCTGACAATATCGAGGAGCAGAACCAATACATTGTCGATTTACTCGAACGTCTATCTATATTCAGTCGCCCTGCCAACACCAATCTCATTTGGGTTTACCCTTATGTAATGGTCAGATAAATCGCAGGCAAAGTATTTTTTTGGGAGGTAGAGAGGATGGATTTAAAAGGATCTCGAACTGAGGAAAATCTTTGGAAAGCATTTGCCGGTGAATCGCAGGCCCGTAACAAGTATGATTTTTTTGCCAGTCAAGCCAAGAAGGAAGGCTATGAGCAGATCGCTGGAATTTTTGAGGAAACTGCTTTCAACGAGAAAGAACATGCCAAGCGTTTTTACAAACTGCTCATGGGCGGTTATGTACACCCAACCGAAGAAAATCTTCTGACTGCAGCTCTTGGAGAGAATGATGAACATACCAGTATATATCCCGAAATGGAGAAGGTTGCCCGTGAAGAGGGATTCACTGAAATAGCGGATGTGATTAAAGAGATAGCAGAAGTTGAAGAAGAACATGAGAAAAGATACCGGAAACTGTTGGATAACATTAAACGCAACACCGTTTTCAGACGGCCTACTCCGGTGAAGTGGAAATGCCGTAACTGCGGATACGTTCATGAGGGGCCGGAGCCTCCCGAGGTATGTCCAGCTTGCGCCCATCCCCGGGCCTACTATGAAGTATTAGCTGAAAACTACTAAAAATCATTAGTCTATCATCAAACCATTTTTACGGTCAGCAAAAGGTCATTTTTCGAAATATCGAATATGACCTTTAAGTATTTCAGATCAAAATTTGCTTCGCAAATTATGGTTTTGACGAGTGTGTTCTTTTTATTTGGTGGACATTATACCTTGGTACACTCCCTTTTAGGGAAATGAGCACATGAAGTGTCGGCATGACTTATTCTTGACAACTTTCGGTGACTTTCTTATTGTTAGCGTATTAGACAATCACGGTGGGGACGGATTTATGAAAGTAATTATAATCGGGGCAGGAAAAGTCGGGTTCAGTATGGCCCAGATTCTGTCTGCCGAAGACCACGATGTGGTTATAATTGAGCAAGAACCAGAGCGCCAGCGTATCCTCGAAGAAGAGTTAGATGTGCAGGTCATTGATGGCAGCGGTTCTTCTACTTCGGTGCTGGAAGCAGCAGGGGTACACAATGCTGATATGCTTCTGGCAGTCACTGAAGTTGATGAGTTAAATATGGTTTCCTGTATTCTGGCCAAAAAATACGGCACTAAAACCACCGTAGCCAGGGTACGTAATCCCGAATATCTGGAGGTCAAAGAGTTCTCCCTGAATGAATTAATGGGCATAGATTTATTCATTAATCCCGAGCGTATTACGGCCATGGAAATAGCTCAGATCATCAAAAACCCGGAGGCCCTCAACGTAGATTATTACGCAAACGGGAAAATTCAACTCCTGGAGTTGGAAATAAAGGCGGACTCTCCTTTGCTGAACAAGTCGATTAGTTCTTTGGATTCTACACTTCCATATAATATTGTAGCTATCAACCGCAAACACTCCATGTTAGTGCCCAGCGGCAGCGATGTGCTCAAGCTGAACGACCACATCCAACTAATGGCTCGAAGTACAGACATGAAAGCGGTGGAAAAGCTGCTTGGCTTTAAAACCCGCAAGATTGACAAAGTCACTATTTTAGGCGGCGGCAGAACAGGTTTCTATGTTGCCCATATCCTTGAAAAGACACAATCAGACATCACAGTTAAAATCATAGAGCGGGACCGGGAGCGGGCTGAGTTGATATCTCATCGCTTAAAACAAGCTTTGGTTATTAACGGGGATGGCAGCGATTACCGTTTGCTTGAAGATGAGAATGTCGGCGCATCGGACGTTTTTGTAGCTGTAACCGATGACGATAAAGTAAACCTTCTGTGTTCTCTGATTGCTTCTAACCTTGGGGTAAAGAAGACTATCTGCCAAATGAAACGAACCGAGGCAATTCCCCTGGCCGAGCAAATCGGAATTGACACCTTGCTAAATCCCCGGGTACTCGTTGCGGGGGCCATAATGAAGTATTTACGGGTTGGCGATATTATATCCGTTACCGTATTCGGTGAAGAAAAAGCTGAGATGATAGAGTTAATGGCTCATCCTTCTTCATCCGTTATAAATAAACAGCTCAGTCAGATTGATTTCCCACGAGGTTCAGCGGTCGGTGCCGTTCTGCGGGGAGAAGAAGCCATTATCCCTGACGGTAATTTCCAGATCAAACCCCAGGATCGTTTAATGGTCTTTGCCTTGCCTAAAAGCATCCATAAAATTGAGCGGCTTTTCCAGGCAGGAGGTATTTTCATTTGATCAGGAGCAAGGTAGTTATGGGCGGTATTGGCCGGTTGGTACTCATTATCGGCATAGCAATGCTGACATGCCTTTTCTGGTCGATTCCTCACCACGAACCCGAAACAGCAGCAATTGTAGAATCAGCAGCCCTGACCATAGGGGTCGGGCTGGCATTAAGTGTTATGTCTCGAAATATCAGGGGTATCAACTTCAAGGAAGGGATAGCAGTTGTTAGCTTAGGGTGGTTAGTTGCTTCAGTATTCGGCTCTTTGCCTTATATGATGTCAGGATATCTCCCATCCTTTGCGGATGCCTTTTTTGAATCGGCTTCCGGATTCACTACAACCGGAGCCAGTGTGGTCAGCGATGTGGAAGTCTGGCCCAAGGGTTTATTGTACTGGCGCTCTCTGACCCAGTGGCTGGGCGGTATGGGCATCATCGCATTGCTGGTAGCTATGCTTTCTGGCCTGGGGGCCAAGGCCAAACAGTTATTTAAAGCGGAAGTACCCGGGCCGGTCTCGGACAGCGTTAGTCCACGCATCAAGGAAACTGCCCGTAAACTGTGGGCAACCTATGTGGTCATGAGCATAGCCTGTTTAACCTGCCTGGTATTCTTAGGGATGGACTTCTTTGATGCCCTCTGCCATACGTTCGCTACCATGGCTACCGGGGGATTCTCAACCAAAAACGCCAGCATCGCCTTTTACCCCAGTGCAGCTATACAATGGACTATTACCCTGTTTATGTTCCTGGCCGGATCCAACTTTGCCCTCCACTATTTCTGTTATAAAAAACGCAGCCCTTTGGTCTATTTTAGAAATTCAGAATTCAAGCTGTATCTCTCGATAGTAGCCATTGCTACCCTTTTGTTATTCCTTAACTTGCATGATAAATGGGCTGCAGCTGGATTGGAAGGGACATTTCGGGCCGCTTGCTTCCAGATCGTATCCCTGATGACTACCACCGGATTTGCGACAACCGATTTTGCCTTGTGGCCCCCCTTAGCTACCAGCTTGCTGTTAATTATGATGTTTATCGGGGGATGTTCAGGCTCCACTGGTGGAAGTGTCAAACCTGGACGTTACCTGATTATTTTTAATCGGACCATAATTGAATTGAAAAAGATGCTTCACCCTAAAGCGGTATTCCCATTGCGGTTTGGGGGTATGTTTATCGGTGACGGCCTGCTCATCAATGTACTGCAGTTTCTGTTCTTATATTTTGTATTCCTAACTGCAGGAATACTAGTTTTAACCGCCTTAGGTATAGACATGGTTAGCAGCTTCTCAGCCGCTGCCACCTGTCTTGGCAACATTGGACCGGGTCTGCATCTGTTCGGACCAAGTCGAAATTTCAGTCCCATGCCTGATACTGGCAAATATGTTTTGAGTATATTGATGCTGGTTGGAAGGCTGGAGATTTACCCATTTCTCGTGATCTTTATGCCTCAGTTCTGGGGTGAATAACAAAAGCCAAGCCTGGTTTAGGCTTGGCCGTTTATATTAATACGCATTAGATTTTAACCTTATCGCTGTTTTACAAAACCTCTTGGTTGTTACCGAGTTCATCCACAATAACCTGAGCCATACCCGGCAGTTTGAACGCCGCCCGATGAACCTCAGCATTATAATATTTAAGGCGATAATCCTCGTTGATTGGACTCTCTGGATTATATTGCTTAGAACCGATAGTAAAGCTCCAAAGGCCACTGGGATATGTAGGTATGCTGGCCAGGTACAGCTTGGTAATAGGAAAACATTGGCCAATGCCGCCGAACGCCGTTTTAATTATTTCACGATTGAAAAAAGGTGATTCACTCTGGACTACCAGCATACCGTCATCCTTCAGGGCAGCAGCACATTCCTGATAAAATTCTGAACTGAATAAGGCTACAGCCGGGCCCACAGGCTCAGTTGAATCGACAAATATAGCATCAAATTCATTCCGGTGGTCCCTCACAAATTTAATGCCATCATCAACTATTACAACTGACTTAGGATCATCAAAGGCGCAGGATAACTGGGGGAAAAATTCACGCGAAGCTTCAATAACCTTAGCATCGATTTCAACCAATGTGGCTTTTTCAACCAAGGGATGACGTACGGCCTCGCGCAGCGCACCACCATCTCCGCCTCCAATAATCAGAACATTCTTGGGGGACGGATGCGAATTCAATGCCACGTTAATGATCATTTCGTGATAGACATACTCATCAACATCCGTAGTCATCACCATACCATCCAGAAGCAGCATGCGTCCAAATTGTTCGGTGTTTACGACGGCCAGATGCTGAAAAGGGGTTTGCTCTACTTTCAAGGTTTGACTGATTTTACAACTGAACCCCAGCGCCGGGGTTTGATATTCCGTGACCCAGAGATCCATCCGGTTTCCTCCTTGAATTTAATTAGCTGCTGATTGTAATAACCTGGTCCCTAATACCAGAGCGGTACTGCTGCGAAAGCACAACCGATATTCTCAACCACATGCTCAGTTGCAGCTAACTTCACTTCTTGAAGTTCAAGGCCACGCATGCGAAAAGCTTCCTCAACCATTTTGGTCACTCTTTCTTCGGCCTCTTTTTTACTGCATTTACCCGAGAACTCCATAATAACTCCAAAGGAATTATATTTGATTCCTACCGCTACTGCTGCTGAAATCAATTCTCCCGGTTCTGAGCTGGTTATGTAACCATAGGCTATCGGGAGCAAAGAGCCAGGAGGAATAACCAAATCAGGCTCAAAGGTACAATCCGGAGGCAGTATACTGCTAACTTTCAAGAGATTGGTATTGCCAACTCGGGCCCTTAACAAAGCTCCGTCAAAAGCGGTCAAAGACGTTTCCCCTTCGGAAGAAGCCGCGGTCACAAAAAATTTCTTAGGCAATGGTAACAATGGAAACACCTCCAGAATTTTTTATTTTTGCACAACAGGATTATTATATACATTGAAGAATCAAAAAGAAATAATTATTTTAGTCCAATTATGAAATCTAATTAATACGATATTTAATCTTCACAGGCTTCCGTTGAACACTTACATTCCCTGCAGCCCGTCTGATATCCCCTGGGTCGAATCCTTCAAAACACGCAGATATTCGAGAAAATTATTGACCGATTTCCGGCGGACCTTCTGCCTGGGATATATAACGTATAAAAAGCGCTTGGCATCTATTTCGTCCAAAGTGACAGCTTTAATATTACGTGTCTCTATTCTTTTTATTGCCCAGCGTGAAACAATGGAGATACCCACACCTGATTCTACCATTGCCAGAACCGCTTCTGTACTGCCTGCTTCCATATAGATATTGAGTTCTTCTTTGCGGATATCATGGGCAGCCATTAGGCTTTCAATAGCTCTCCGCGTTCCTGATCCCTTCTCGCGAAATATCCACCTTTCATTGAGCAGGTTCTTTAGCTTTACCTCCTGATAGACTGCCAGTTTGTGGTCGGCGGGCACCACAACCACCAATTCGTCTTCTAACCAGGTAAAACCATCAACTTTGCGATTGTTTATCCATCCCCCCACGATGCCAATATCCAATTCCCGCTCTCCAACCCGGTTGAATATCTTCTCGGTATCAGCTATGTCCATACTGATGCTAATAGTTGAGAACTTGTCTTTGTATAACTTGATCAAATAAGGCAGTATATACTGACCAGGAATGGTGCTCGCTCCTAAAGATAGGCTGCCCCGCCGGCTGTCCGACAACTCCTCCATCGCTCTCTCAGTCTTTTCAACTGCTCTGATAATGTCTTTGGCGTAGGTGTAGAGAATTTCTCCTGCCTCCGTGGGCTTCAATTTTCGCCCCGATCTTTCCAGCAACAAAACCCCATATAGATCCTCCAGGCTCTGTATCTGTTTGGTGACTGCTGGTTGGGAAATACCAAAGTCTTCTGCAGTTTTGGATAAGTTTTGCGACTCAACCACTCGTACATAGGTCTTAAAAAGATTTAAATTCATCTTAAGAAGCCCTCCAGAATTGTATCTACCGCTTCACCTTCGCTTAAACCCAAGGACATCAGTTTTATCAATTGTTCACCGGCTATTTTGCCAATTGCCGCTTCATGGGTCAATACTGCGTCAGCATCCTCAGCTTGGATTTCAGGTACCGATCTTATTCTGGCCTTGTCCATCAGAATCGCATCACATTCAACGTGTCCTGCACAGGCCGAGCGCCCGACCAGGGCTGCCTTGAATAATTGGTAGGATACCCCCTGGGCAACTGCCCGGGACAATACCTGGGCGGCGGCACCCGGTCCCTCCATATAAATGGTTATATCCGACTCAGCCTTCTGATCTCCCTGAGTCAGCAACCGTTCGGTAATTTTCAGATTGCCTCTGGTATGAATGTGGGCGGTGGTCTGGCGAACAGTGTCATTTACACCTTTGATCTGCACCATCTCCAGTTCAGCACTGCCGCCTTCTTCAATGGTAATGATGGTGGTTGGATTCAGTACTCTCTTGCCCGTTTCGCTACCTTCGCCATAATGCTTTTCCGTATACCTCAGTTTGGCTCCAGACTTCACTATTATTTCATGGATTCCATCATGGCGCGATTCAGCATGGCTTTCGTTATGGATTCCACAGCCGGCCACTATAGTGGCATCAGCATTCTCTCCCACTATGAAAGTGTTGTAAACCTTGTCCTGTAAGCCCGGCTGAGTAAGCACTACCGGAACGTGGACAGTCTCATTAACGGTGCCCGGTTTCACTTCAACAACCAGTCCGGTCCCATCAGCATTAGGTCCAACCGATATATTCGGTGATGAATGCCTGATAACTGCTTTTCCATTAAGTCGTATATTTAAAGCGCCCTGGGGAACTTCCTTAAGATCAGCTATAGCGTCGAGCAGACTCATATCCAAATTACTTAATGCCATAATTAATTTCCCCCTGGCATTGATTGCGTACTTTGCATTCAATATCATCCTTGATCATATGCCATATTTCTGCCGGTGGACCCTGGGCAGCAATCATTCCGCCCTCTACCACAATAATTTCATCACATACCGGTATAATCTTTTCATTATGGGTGATTACGATGGCCGTCTTATTAGGATTATTCTTGTAGGTGGACATTATTAGGCCCAATAACTTTTGAATCGTCCATAAATCAACGCCGGCCTCGGGTTCGTCAAATATACTGACAAGGGGATTCCGGAGTAATAGCTGGGCCATTTCGATTCTTTTTATTTCTCCTCCGCTTAAACCGGTTCCCAGATCCCGATCCAGGTAATCTTCGGGGCATAGCCCTACATCCCTGAGACTGGAACGAACTTTCAAGAGATCGGCTTGGGGTGCCGCTATGGTCAATACGTTCTGTATCGTTAATCCTTTAAACCGAGGCGGTTGCTGAAAAGCATAACCTATTCCTCTTTTGGCCCTTTCGGTTATGCCAAGACTGCTAATTTCCTCCCCGTCCATATAGATACTTCCCTGGCTTTGTTTATATATGCCCATAATCACTTTTGCAATAGAAGATTTTCCCCCGCCATTTGGGCCAGTAACGGCATATACCTTGCCTTTTTCGAAGTTTAGGTTAATACCCCTTAGAATTTCGATTTTGTCGCCGCTGTCATTGTCAACCTGCATTTGTATATTTTCAAGTTTTAGCATTGGACCACCACCTTATATTTTTCGATAATATTCTATCATAACCTGCATTTATAAGTCTAATTAACTATTACCCAATAAAATAAGGAAACGAACCCCATGGGTACGCTCCCTTATATCCTTACCGTTAGAACCACTTTTTATCAATTACAATACAAAATATCAATTTTCCGAACCAGTCTATTCCGCAATAAATCCAATTCTTGAAGATCTAGGCCTGATAGAATTGTCCTATCTTTCGCAATCTCTTATAACGCAGCTCGACCAGATCATTGATCGGCAGAGCACAAACCTCGTCCAGATTATTTTTCAGGCTTCTCCTCATATCAGCCATGAAATCAGAAGCTTGCAGCAGGTTTACATTAGAGGGCTCATTTATAATTTGATCAATGACACCCAGTTCCAGTAAAGCCGATGCATTCAATTTAAGGGACTCAGCCATCTCATCCGCTCTTTTAGCATCACGCAGAAGAATGGATGCGCATGTCTCTGGCGAAGCTACCGAAAATACCGCATTAGAAAACATAATAATCCGATCTGCGACCGTTAGGGCCAAAGCCCCCCCGCTGCCACCTTCACCAGTGATTATGGAAACTACGGGAACCTTTACACTGCTTAAACCCAAAAGCAATTGCGAGATTGCCCAGGCCTGGCCGCGTTCTTCAGCACCAATACCAGGATCAGCACCCGGGGTATTTATGAATGTAATCACGGGGCGGCCAAATCTTTCAGCTTCCTTTATCAGCCGATAAGCTTTGCGGTAGCCTTCAGGTCGTGGCATTCCAAAGTTATGTTGAATATTGGCGTTGGTATCCTGTCCTTTTTGGTGACCGATAACGGTTACCACCTGATCTTCAAAAACTGCTATACCACCTACTATAGCAGGATCATCCCCGTATAAACGATCGCCATGTAATTCTATAAACTCGCTGCACAAATAACCAATAAAGTCCCTGGTCATAGGTCGTTCCAAATCCCGCGATAAGATAACCTGTTCCCAGGGTGTCAAATGTCTATATCGTTCAGCCTTTAATTCATTTATTCTTTTTTCAACGTTGGCAATTTCTTTGCTAAAATCACAGTCTAAAGTAATTGAGAGCTGTTTTAATTCCTCCAGCTTGCTCTCCAATAACTTGTAATTAGACTCAAACTCAAACTTACTATTGGCCATTTTTTCCTCCTTGATGAAGGGTCAGCAGGCGTATCAACAAGGACCGCATTTCCAACCTTGGTTGGATAATATCGATCATCCCGTGCTGCAGGAGATATTCTGAGCGCTGAAAACCGCTTGGCAGCTTTTGGCCGGTAGTCTGCTCAATCACCCTGGGACCAGTAAATCCAATCAAGGCACCTGGTTCGCCTATAATTATATCTGCCAGAGATGCAAAACTAGCGGTTACTCCTCCTGTAGTTGGATGAGTTAAAATCGAAATATACAACAATCCAGCCTGGTTCAGCCTCCCGACAGCAGCACTGGTCTTTGCCATCTGCATAAGGGAGAGCATGCCTTCCTGCATGCGCGCTCCTCCGGAACAACAAGAAAGGATAAGCGGCACTGAACGTTCAATTGCCCCCTCTATAGCTCGGCAGATTTTTTCACCTACCACAGAGCCCATACTTCCCATCATAAATCTGGGTTCCATGGCTCCGATGACACACTGCGTCCCGCCGATGCTGCCTTTTCCTGTTATTATCGCCTCAGGTAAGTGGGTCTCTTCACGCGCCCTCTGTATTTTGTCGTCATAATCCGGAAAAGCGAGAGGATTTACTGAGGTCAGATCTATATCCCACTCTTCGAAAGTACCATCATCACATAAAGAATAAATGCGTTCCCTGGCGGTGACGGCAAAATGATGGAAGCAGCGGGGACAAAAATCATTGTTCTCGAGTATCTCGGTTTCAGAAATCAACGCTGAACAGGCCGGACATGGGAAGTTCCCCTCTCTCGAGTCAAGGGTTAAGGGGGATCTGTTGATGCCGGAAAGATCTATATAGGCTTTTTTCTGTTTAAAATTAGGTCTAAACATTCTCATCTACCTTCCCAGACGGCTTTTCGATTCCAAACATAAGCTCGCCCCGGCAGACTAAATCATTATTCACTCTTACTTCCCCTTCAAACCAGCCGAAATTAGCTTTCAACTTAATTACGCGGCTGGTTATAACCAGGGTATCACCGGGTATGACTTGTCTTTTGAAACGCATCTTATCAACCCCGGCCAGGAAACCCAACTGCCCCTTATATTTGTCCTGGCTAAAGAGAGCACATGCCCCTACCTGGGCCATGGCCTCAATCATTAGTACCCCCGGCATAATAGGCCGGCCAGGAAAATGGCCGGCGAAATGAGGTTCGTTAATAGAAACGTTTTTTATCCCAACCGCTTTTGAACCCGGTTCCAGTTCAACAATCCGGTCAACCAGAAGAAATGGGTAACGATGGGGTAAAACCTGCAATATTTCGTTTATATCCATTATATGACTCCCATTAGGCGTACTTTTTAATCACAAGTACCGCGTTGTGCCCGCCAAAACCGAGTGACTCGGATGCAGCTATATTAATCAGCTTCTCCCGGGGTACACCCCTTACATAATCCAGGTCACATTCCGGATCAGGATTATCAAGGTTAATGGTTGGGGCAATAAGGTTATTGTTCATGGTTAATACAGTCGCGATCAATTCTACTGCTCCCGCAGCACCCAACATGTGGCCAGTTGCGGATTTGGTTGAAGTAATGGCCAGGCTGGAATGTTCGGCACCCAGAACTTGTTTGAGAGCTTTGGTCTCTACCATGTCGTTAAAATGGGTACCTGTCCCGTGAGCATTCATATAGTCGAGTTCACCAGGCTGGACCCCAGCCTCGCGTAATGCAGCCTTTAATGCCCGTGCCGCACCATTCCCTTCCGGATCTGGTTGGACGATATGATAGGCATCTGAACTGCTGCCATAGCCTATTAACTCACCGTAAATCCTGGCACCGCGCTGCAAAGCATGTTCCAGTTCTTCCAGGATAACCACGGCAGATCCTTCACCCATAACAAAACCATCTCTATCCAGGTCAAAAGGCCGGCAGGCTTTCTCCGGTTCCTCGTTATGGGTGGAAAGTGCTTTCATGGCGCAGAATCCGGCAATCGCGACCGGAGTTATCGGAGCCTCGGTTCCTCCACTGATCATAACGTCAGCATCGCCATGCTGAATGAGGCGATAGGCGTCACCGATCGAGGTTGTAGCAGTTGCGCAAGCCGTAACCGAGCAGCCACTGGGTCCCCGGGCACCAAACATTATAGACACATGACCCGAGGCCATGTTAGGGATCAACATGGGAATGAAAAAGGGGCTGATACCCGCTACACCACGTTTCTGCAAAACCAGGCACTGTTTTTCGAAAATTTCTATTCCGCCTATACCAGTGCCAATCAGCACGCCGGCCCTATCGGCATCTATCTTACCTAATTCTAAACCAGCATCTTCAAGGGCAATACGGGCAGCAGCACATGCGTACTGTATAAAAGGGTCCATACGGCGAGCTTCAGTTCGGGGCATATAATCCTGCGGATTAAACTCCTTTACCTGAGCCGCAATTTTGCTCGGATAATCGCTGGTATCAAAGCGATCAATCAGGCCTATGCCGCTTTGTCCGGCCAACAATTTGGCCCAAAATCCATTAACATCATGGGCGACAGGATTAATAGTCCCCATCCCCGTGATGACTACTCTGCGTGGTATCAATTTTTCACCTCATTTACTTTTAAGGCCGATTTTGCTCGATATAATCTACTACGTCTTTTACGGTTTTAAGTTTCTCGGCAACTTCTTCCGGTATTTCGAATTCATATTCCTCTTCCAGCAGCATAATCATTTCCACAACATCGAGGGAATCTGCTTCCAAATCTTCTTCAAAGCGGGATTCGAGTTGAATCTGATCTTCCTCTATACCTTTTACCTCCACAATAATCTTCTTAACTGTTTCAAATACTGACATTCCTATACCTCCTAAAATATTTTCTTAAGATTACTATATGGACATTCCGCCATCAACCCGGATCACCTGGCCGTTTATGTAAGCGGCTGCTGGGGATGCCAGAAAAGCGACTAGCGCGGCGACGTCTTCGGGGGAGCCCATCCTCCCCAGAGGAATTTGTGCTACCATTCTAGCGCTGGCCTCAGGGGGCAGCTTGAGGGTCATGTCACTTTCTATGTAACCAGGAGCCACCGCGTTTGCGGTGATACCTCTGGGGCCATATTCTTTGGCTAGTGAGTAAGTAAAGCCTAGCAAACCAGCTTTTGAGGCAGCATAATGAGCTTGTCCCGCATTGCCTGCCATCCCGACTACTGATGAAATATTTATGACCCGGCCCTGTTTCTTCTTCATCATATACTTCAACGCGGCTTTGGAACAATAGAAGGCTGACGACAAATTGGTATTGATTACGTCATACCATTGGGCCTCAGTCATACGCAGTAACAGCTGGTCTTTATTAATTCCGGCATTATTGACCAGAACGTCTATGCTGCCCAGGCTGGCCACTACACTCTCTACCATTTGCGCGGCACTGGCTGAATCCGCAACATCCGCACCTATCACTATTCCTTCGCCACCTGCTTGCTGGATGTATTTTAGGACTTCCTCAGCCTGAGCTCGATTTTGTTCTTCATCAACTTTATTATAGTAATTGACCGCCACTTTAAAATTCTTTGCCAGTTCAATAGCTATAGCCCGGCCAATACCTCGGGAACTACCAGTTATCAATGCCACCTGGTTACTCATATAGAATTCACCTTCTCCATCAGTTTATGCAGGCTCTTAATGTCATCCACTTGCCCTAGTACCTTGTTTTTGTCAATCTTTCTAATTAAACCGGAGAGACTAGCTCCAGGCCCGATTTCAACAAAATAATCAATTTGGGTCATCATATAACGTACCCCCTGTTCCCAGCGCACCGGGGAATACAATTGTTGGACCAATAATTGCGGGATATCCTCAACATCGTTGGGTAACCCATTTACATTGGAAACCACCGGTATGGCGGGCTGGTTAAATTGCACTCCCGAGAGGGCATCCGCTAACTGATCTGCACAGTCCTTCATTAACGGGCTGTGGGATGGAACGCTTACTGCCAGCATCATGGCCCGGCCGCCTTTTTCCTTTAACCTATTAACGGCGGACTCCACTGCCGGTTTTTCTCCAGAGATAACCAGTTGGCCAGGGCAATTGTAATTTGCCACGGTTACCACGCCTTGCGTCTCGCTGCAAACCTGTTCTACCACAGAATCATCCAACCCTATTATGGCTGCCATAGCTCCCTGTCCTAGAGGAACTGCATCCTGCATTAATTCCGCTCTTCTCATGACCAGGGGCAAAGCTTTTTCTAAAGGCAGAGCACCTGCGCCTACCAGTGCCGTGTATTCCCCCAGACTTAAACCGCTCATATATTGAGCCTCCAGGCCATTGGCACGGGCAGCTGCCAGACAAGCCAGACTGGTTACCAGTAAAGCTGGTTGAGCATACCTGGTTTGATTCAACTGCTCCTGCGGCCCTTCGAAACATAGAGTGCTGAGCTTATAACCGCATATATCATCGGCCAGTTCAAATATTTGTCCGGCCTGGCTGTAGGTTTCTGCCATCTCCCGGCCCATTCCCACATATTGAGATCCCTGCCCCGGGAAAACAAACGCTAATTTTAACATGGCATGCCCCCCAGTTTATGCAATAAATCCACGCATTCGGCCATGACTTCCTGCACGATTTCAGCGGCTGGCTGTACCTTTTTAACCAAGCCTACAATCTGACCGCATAATATACTGCCATTCTGCATATCACCTTCGACCGCTGCCAAAGGATAACGTCCGGTACCTAGTTTTTCGAGGGTTTCCAGATCAGCTCCCGCCCGCTCTGCTTTTAGATATTCATGGGTAAACGGATTCTGTATGGCGCGCACCGGATGGCCGGTTGTTTCTCCACAGACAACGGTAGATCGGTCTCTGGTTTTAACGACTTTTTCCTGGTAGTTAGGGTGAACATCCGTTTCAATAGCACATATAAATCTGGTACCCATCTGAGCTCCCTGGGCACCAAGTGCCAACGCAGCGACCATACCCCGGCCATCAGCAATTCCGCCTGCTGCTACAATGGGAACCTTAACCTCATCAGCTACCATAGGCACTATACATATAGTTGTCATTTCACCTACGTGGCCTCCGGATTCGACTCCCTCAACCACAAGGGCGTCTGCACCAAGCCTTTCTAAACGCTTGGCTAAAGCAACGGATGCCACCACGGGCATAACTTTAACACCAGCTTCCTTAAATCCAGCCATAAACGGCCCGGGACTGCCTGCACCGGTGGCAACCACAGGTATTTTCTCACGTATAATTAATTCGGCATTTTTTTTAACAAAAGGTGAGGTTAGCACCAGATTGACTGCGAAGTTCCGCGAAGTGATGGCACGGGCAATATCAATCTGCTCCTTGAGCCACGATGGAGGTGCATTACCACAGCCTATGGTACCCATACCCCCTGCTTCCGATACAGCTGCTGCTAAACGCCCTCCGGCGATCCAGGCCATACCGCCTTGTATTATTGGATATTCTATATCAAACAAATCGCAAATACTGGTATGTATCCTCATTTAATCCCTCCCCCAGCGCAGCAGCACTCCGCCAAACGTCAGGCCTGCTCCAAAGGCCACCATTAGAATGTTATCCCCTTTATGCAGACGTCCCTGCTCGTAGGCTTCGGCTAAAGCTACTGGTATTGAAGCAGCTGATGTATTACCGCAGTGATCTACATTGACTAAAACCTTTTCCATAGGAATCTTCATGCGTTTGGCTGCAACCATGATAATTCTTATATTGGCCTGATGAGGCACAAAATAGTCAATATCTTTGTAGCTCAGACCGGCTTTACTGACCACCTTATCGCTGGTCTCACCCATTATCTTGGTGGCAAATTTAAAAACCTCGGTTCCGTTCATCCGCAAATAGTGCAGCTTATTTTTCACACTCTCCACCGAAGCTGGAATAGCTGATCCGCCAGCCGGCATGTAAAGATCCATAGCCCCTGTGCCATCAGCCCCCATATAGGTACTAAGAACACCATAGTCACCTTCAGCCTTGCCTAAAACAACTGCTCCGGCCGCATCCCCGAATAGCACGCAGGTGTTGCGGTCAGTGAAATCAAGCACCTTCGATACTGCTTCAGACCCAATCACCAGAATATAACGGGCATCTGATGCCAAAAGATACTTTTCGGCCATGGTCAGGGCATAGACGAATCCGGTACAGCCGGCTCCCAAATCAAAAGCGGCTGCATTGACGGCTCCTAAAGCAGCCTGCACCAGGCAGGCCGTCGAGGGGAAAAGCATATCACTGGAAGCAGTCGCTACAATTATAAGATCTAGATCAGCAGGATCAATCTGAGCATCTTGGAGGGCACGACGGGCTGCAGGAATAGCCATAGTAGAATTACTTTCGTCCGGGCCAAGGATGTGGCGCTCTCTAATACCTGATCTATCTACAATCCAGCTATCGCTGGTGTCTACTATCTCTTCCAAATCCTTGTTGGTAAGAACTTTCTCCGGCAGGTAGTATCCCAGACCTAAGATAGTTGCTTTCATTTGTTAAAATACCTTTCTATGTATTTTCCTCAGCATATACGGTAAGATGTATACATGCGAATACCCGCTAGGTATCTATACATGGGATAAGTTTATACAGTGTAGCACTATCTTGTCAATAAAGTATACAAATGATCTGATGATTTCGATAGCATTGTGGTATAATTCATTTCGTCTGTTGTTGTAGGAATATCGTTAGGAATGTCTAGATGCTGTTCAGCCATAACGACTCTTAACGTAATATGTATCTATTTGCAAAAATAATACTTAATAAAGAAGAAAAACCATGCCAGAAGGGGATATTGATGAACGTCAAACATTTGAAGGAACTGCACATTGGTGACCTGGTTGCTAAGATCCCAATAATTCAAGGCGGTATGGGCGTGGGGGTCTCTCTATCCGGACTGGCAGCTGCCGTTGCCCAGGAGGGGGGCATTGGAGTCATTGCCGCCGCAGGTATCGGCATGCTTGAACCTGATGGTTTCTCCAATTACGTTGAAGCCAGTAAACGCCGCATGCAAAGTGAGATTCGTAAAGCCCGCGCCAAGACCAACGGTATACTAGGTGTAAATATCATGGTAGCCCTCTCTAATTTTGCCGATATGGTTACGACTTCCTTAGAAGAAGGCATAGATGTTATTTTCTCTGGGGCCGGCCTCCCGCTGAGCCTTCCCCAATTCCTGCAGGAGAAACATAAAACTAAATTGGTTCCTATTGTATCCTCGGGAAGAGCAGCGGTATTAATATGCAAGCGCTGGTTGGAGCGGTACAATTACCTCCCTGACGCATTTGTGGTAGAGGGCCCTAAAGCCGGAGGGCACTTGGGTTTTAAACCCGAACAGCTAAATCAACCGGCATTTGCCCTGGAAAACCTGGTTCCTGAGGTTATAAAAGCTATTAAACCAATAAGCGAAGAAAACCATAAGGAGATCCCAGTAATTGCTGCCGGGGGCATTTTCACAGGAGAGGATATCTTCAAGTTCATGCAGCTAGGTGCGTCCGGGGTACAAATGGCAACACGGTTCGTTACTACCCATGAATGTGATGCTTCGATTAAGTTTAAAGAAGCTTATGTCAATGCTACTCCAGGAGATACAGTAATTATAAAGAGCCCGGTAGGTATGCCAGGTCGGGCTTTACGCAACGAGTTTATCGAAAATATGGAGGCCGGCAAGAAAAAGCCGTTCAAATGTCCATATCATTGTATTACTAGCTGCCAATTGGAGAACAGTCCTTATTGCATTGCCCTGGCTCTAACCAATGCTCAAAAAGGCAATATGAAGCACGGACTGGAGTTTGCCGGTGAAAATGTTTATCGCTGCCGGGAAATCGTATCTGTTAAGGAATTAATGAATGACCTGGTGACAGAGTATGAAGAGGCGTACTTGAAGGCTGAAGAGACAGGTGACTTAGTCAAATAATTTGAATACACCCTAAATTTTAACCCACCAGGCAGATCATGCATACCTGGTGGGCTTTATTTTTCTATTCGGGGCGCCCCGAGTATCTATTTATTGCGAAGATCCTTAATATCAGCGCTGTCTTTCAAATTCTGCAGGTAAGCCTCAAATTTAGTGTTCTTTTCATCCATCTCCATCTGCTTTTTCAGTTCATCCTTTACCTCTGTATAAGAGGTCTGGGTTGGGGCTACCCTGTCCCCAGATTTGATTATATGATATCCATATTCGCTTTTTACCGGGGCGGGATGAAGCTGTCCGGGTTTAAGGGCTAATGCAGCTGCTTTGAATTCGGGTACAAAATTGGTACTTTCATTTACCAGCCCTACATCTCCGCCCTCGTCTTTACTGCCTGGATCAGATGAATATTTAGCCGCTAAGGCTGCAAAATCTTCTCCTTGTTTGACCCGGTTTATTATATCTTTAGCCAGCTGTTCACTATCTACCAAAATATGATATATCTGAATACCTCCCGGATCTTTGAACATAGCTTCGTTTTCCTTATAATATTGTTGTGCTTCCTCATCGGTTACAACCACATCTGTGATGACCTTTTCCAGTAATTTGTCGTACAACAGGCTGATCTCCACCTGGTTGCGGATATCTTTATCACTCACCTGCATGGAGTCGAGGAATTTCTGATAGCCATTGTCTTCCTCGGCGTTTTTGGATTCCTTAAAAGGATTAAGTACATCGTCTATTTCCTGGTCACTAATGGAAATGGACTGCTTCTGGGCTTCCTGGCGCAATAATTTCTGCATCACCAGGTCATCAAACGTACTGCTTTTAATAGTATCAATCAAATCTTTGTCAGCAGTCTCATCGAGAGCGCTGCCTCTTTGCTGCTCATAATTGTTCTTTATGAGGTTATAATATTTATCATATTCAGACTGGGTTATCGCCTGCCCGTTTATCGTCGCTATAGTGGAATCGGCTTGCTTTTGGCATCCCGCAATTGCGACCAGCAGTATTAAAATCATTGTCAGATAAATTCGCTTATACATCATTTTCCTCCCCCAAAATGGATCCCAGCGCTTAATCGTTCTTTCCTTGTAAATCCTGGTTGGCTGACATTTAGTGATTCGATCCGGTCAGACATGACGTACTGAATACTCATATTCAACACTTTATAAGATTAACAAAAACCATTCTCCAGCGCAACCGGGGCAATTTTCTATTACAAATTTCGCGAGCTTTCGGGCGGCTAATGTTTTAAATAAAAAAGGGAGCTTCCTGGTCGGAAGCTCCCTAAATTCTTTATGGTAGTTATTTAATTACTATACAACACCCTGGCTGGTCATGGCGTCTGCGACTTTCAGGAAGCCAGCAATATTAGCTCCAGCTACGAGATTATCGCCAAATCCATATTCCTTGGCCGCAGCACTTGATTTCTTGAAGATATTGACCATGATATCCTTTAACTTGGCATCCACTTCTTCGAAGGTCCAGGAGTATCTCATGCTGTTCTGAGACATCTCCAGAGCGGATACAGCTACACCACCAGCATTGGCAGCTTTGGCAGGTCCAAATAGAACTCCGTTATCATGGAATACTTGAACTGCTTCCGGCGTGCTGGGCATGTTAGCACCTTCCGCTACGGCTATACAGCCATTGGCAACCAGAGTCTTGGCATCCTGTTCGTCTAATTCATTCTGGGTAGCACAGGGCAGGGCAATGTCACAAGGAACGGTCCATACACCATTGCCTTCGAAATATTCAACCCCACATTCGGTTGCATAATCACTGCATCTCTTTCTCTCAACTTCTTTTATCCGCTTTATTACATCCAGGCTAATGCCGTTCTTGTCGACAAAATAGCCATTGGAATCGCTCATGGTTATAACCTTGGCACCAAGCTGCATGGCTTTTTCAGCCGCATAAATAGCTACATTGCCGGATCCGGAAATGGCTACTGTCTTGCCGGCAAAAGATTGCCCCTTGGATTGCAGCATTTCCTCAGTAAAATATACCAATCCATAACCGGTTGCTTCTGTACGAGCCAAACTTCCGCCCCAGGTCAGACCCTTGCCGGTTAAAACGCCTTCGTAAAGGTTTCTGATACGTTTGTATTGACCGAATAAATAACCAATTTCACGTCCACCTACGCCAATATCACCGGCGGGAACGTCAGTATCAGCACCTATATGCCGGCATAACTCGGTCATAAAGCTCTGACAGAAACGCATAATCTCGTTATCTGATTTGCCTTTGGGATCAAAATCGCTGCCGCCTTTGCCGCCGCCAATGGGCAGTCCAGTAAGCGAATTCTTAAAGATTTGTTCAAAACCGAGGAATTTAATAATGGATATGTTTACAGAAGGATGTAACCGCAGTCCGCCTTTGTAAGGACCAATGGCACTATTGAATTGAATTCTGAAACCTCTGTTTACTTGTACCCGGCCATTATCATCGACCCAGGGAACTCTGAATATAACTTGTCTCTCAGGCTCGACTATTCTTTCCAATACCCCGGCCCGCGCAAATTCCGGATGCCTTTCTACTACCGGCTCCAGTGATTCCAGGACTTCTTTTACTGCCTGCAGGAACTCCGGTTCATGTGCATTCCGTTGCATGACCTTTTCCAATACGGCGCTTGTGTAGGACATCTTTTCGTTTCCTCCTTCGGAAATAATATATTTTGTTGGCGAATATTCGACTATCCAAAATTATAAGACCTTAAGCGCCAATGTAAATAGGTTTAGCTCCGATATAATGTATACATATTTTAGCCTCACAACCGGCTGCATCCGATATAATGTATACATTTACTGCTGTCGTCACAATCCGCCGCCTAGCAACCAGTATTCCCCAGTCAGGTCCTATTTACATACATCAGGAAGCAAAATCGCTCTCCAGACCATTTTGGATAATCTGTTGTATATCAGTAAACATCTGAATGAATGCGGCCTCAGCAATAAACACATCGGCGATTAATTTATTGCGGTTTAATTTAGCATACTCTAATGCGACCTGCTGTACTTTTTCATCTGCTACCGGTTGCCCCAATATTTCCGCCTGATTTACCTCCATCTGCAGAGTGCGAAACTGGTTGAGTTTATACTTGGCACGGTCGTCCTGATTCAATACCTGCTGCGCTGCCACCAGACGCTGATAGGTTTCATGATCCTTTATAGCACGCACCAATTCATGAGCTTTGTCATAAGGATTTTCTATCATTAAATTACCTCCCAAAATTGTTATCCGGTAATGATTCCGCTGAATACAGCTATTAGGAACAAAGCATAGAAACCTCCGCCCAGCATTAGAGTCAATGCCGACATTTTCTTCTCCCGGCGGAGGTAAACATACAACATGACTGATGACGCCAAAGCCAGCAGAGCCGAAATAAACGCCCCCTCATTAAGCTGCCAATCTGTCATCAATATCCCCAATGAAGGAATTAAAGAACTTTGAAACACCATAGCTCCAGTTATATTTCCCAGTGCTAAACCATCTTTTTCACGAGATATCCATATAACACTGTTAAATTTCTCCGGTAACTCAGTGGCAATAGGCGTAATTATCAGGGCCAATACAAAGGCAGGCATATTATAGGTAGTGGCCACCGCGGTGATAGAACTAACAAAAGTATCAGCACCGATTATTATACAGGCAAGTGCTATCAAAACCTGTAATACTACCCGGTTAGACGGCGGCAATTCGTGTTTAGCAGCAAAATAGCACGGTGGTATGGCTGATTCCGATTCCAAGTCTCTTTCCTCTGTCAGCATTAAATGTACGTACCAGAAATACGAAAAAATCATTATACATGCAATGATCATCTGCACCCAGCGGTAGTCGGGTGGGATCGCACCGGCCAGTATCGCCATGGTAAATATAATAAGGAAGAATTGCAGATCTCTTTTCATGCTTGAGTAGTCACAGTTGACCTTGGTCCCGGTACGGCGTCGGGTTCTAAACACATACACTGCCACACCAGTTACAAACATAGCCAGGGTGGAAAGCATCAAAGGAGCTCCCAATATGGCACCAATACCAATTTCTTTACCAGCACCGTTTTGGCCGAACAAGATAGCTATGATAGGAATAAGCGTTTCAGGCAGGGCTGTACCTACCGCCGCCAGGACACTGCCTACTGCTCCCTCAGACAGGTTAAACAGCTTACCTAACCATTCAACCCCATTCACAAACAATTCGGCTCCAATAAGTATTATTCCTAAACTTATGATCAGTAAAGCTATATGACTCATTGATTCTGAAAACTCTCCTTATTATTTGATACTATAGCAGCACTACCATTTTATCCCGATGATTAAATTCAAGACATCTGGTGTACCCTGCCCGCCGGGCGCTGCGATAGGCTTCTGGCAACCCAAGTCCTATTTGTTCGGGATGATGGGCATCTGATCCCAGGGTTATAGGTATGTTATAGTCAAACATCCTCTCTAGTATATCCGGGCTTGGGTATAATTCACCAACTGGTTTGCGTAATCCCCCGCCATTTATTTCCACGGCCATTCCATAGTATTTGACCGCTCTCAAAACTGTATCGAAGTAATTAAGAGTCTTCCGGCGACGGGGACGATGGCCCCAGACTTTGACCAGGTCGATATGTCCCACAATATCAAAATAACCGGAAGCAACCATCTGGATCAAGATATCAGTGTACTGCCCGTATATATCATCAATATCCCGTTCTTCATAGCCGCCCTTAAAGTCCGGGTGGTCAAATCCCCAGCCGTCGATATAATGAACTGAGCCAATTATATAGTCGTAGTCAATTGCTTTAACAAAGTCAGCCAAATAGGATTCATTACCGGGAATATAATCAAGCTCAACTCCCAATTTCAAGGTAATATTGTGCCGTCTCTCCTTTTGTGCATCTTCAAACAACCGCAAATCGATTCGATCGATAAATTCATTATGCTCACAAAAACCAATCTGAGTGATCCCGTTATTAAAGGCTTGATCGATGAATTGGTTTATCCAGTCCCGGGTATATTCAAACTCGCCATGGGCTACAGCATGAACATGGTAGTCGATCATTAGTCTTCTCCTGTTTTTATTTATTTAAATCCGCCTATTATTATAATCTATATTGATAGTAATTTTGATGGCGACTGGTATTTATTCTACCGGCCGCCAATCTAAACTGTTATGCATTTTGTCCCAATTATGAGATGACATTAAAAATTAATATTTTTCAAAAATATGTCCTGGAATTCATCAAGCGCAGCTAATTCAATATACTCTACTTTCGATCTTATCAGCTCAACTTCTGCCATTTTACCCGGCGATACCAAAGTGATTATTGCTCCTTCCGCGGCAGCATTGCCAATGTTCCTTACCTTTTCAAGGTTAACTGTTGGTATCAGCCCTATATTTATTAAGTTAGCAGGATCCAAAT
>CAZOZX010000020.1:0-25800 GCA_964584415.1 uncultured Syntrophomonas sp. | reverse complement strand
AAAGGGCGCAGTGTTTGCCCGCTGGATGCAGGACAATAAAGAATTCTATGAAGCCCATAAAAATACCCCCGGGTTTGAAAAGGAATTTGCCCAGCTGGGTAAAGCCCTGGAGGCTTACGCGGAAATCCAGGCAACCATGGGTGAATTTGCCCGCGACGATGCGAAACGCGGCCTTATCCCGACCTTTGCCAAACGGATATTGATGGCGACGGCGGAGATGATGGGCGGCAAACTGCTGCTGGAGCAGGCTTTACTGGCGGACCAGAAGATCCGCGAGCTGGGCCCGGACCATTACGATTACAAATTCTACCAGGGCAAGATCCTGTCTACCCGCTATTATCTGCTCAACGAGGTGCCCCATGTGGCTAACCTGGCGGAGATAATCAAACTGGCCGACACTTCGGTATTGGATATCGACAGCGAATACTTCGTTTACTAATCATGACCGGCGGGGAGAGGGGACCGATCCCGCTCTCCCCAGCCGTAACCAACGGAAGGAGAACATGAAATGGATTTCACACTTAGTAAAGAACAGCTGCTGATCCAGAAGATGGCGCGGGAATTCTGCGACAAAACCCTGGAGCCGGCCGCTACTCAGATAGACCTGGACAACAAGATCCCAGATGAAATCATTGCCGGGCTGGCCGAACTGGATCTGTTCGGACTGCCATTTAAAGAGGAATACGGCGGAGCGGAAGCGGGCTACGACTGCTATGTGCTGGCCATGGAGCAGTTAGGCAAGGTATCCAGCGGCCCGGCCATTACCATCTCGGTTAACTGCCTCGGGTTGGGGGCGATCGATAAATTCGGCACTCTTGAACAAAAAGCCAAGTATATGCCCAAGGCCTGCCGCGGCCAGGAACTGGCGTCCTTTGCCTTTACCGAACCGGGCACCGGCTCCGATCCCAAACAGATTACCACCCGGGCCGTCAAAGACGGCGATAACTATGTAATCAACGGCACCAAGCGTTTTATCAGCAATGCCGACTATCCAGGGCCGATGGTGGTGTTTGCCATCGATGACGAGAGCGGCAAACCAACCGCCTTCATCGTGGAGAAGTTCTGCGAAGGTTATTCCATCTCCGAACCCTGGCACAAGATCGGCTACCGGGGCGGAAACCTACTAGATGTGTATTTCAAAGACGTCAAGGTACCGGCCGCCAACGTGCTCGGTAAAATCGGCGGCGGGTTCCCGGTGCTGACCTACGGGATCGCCTTCGGTAAAGTGGGCATCAGCTCGGTAGCTCTGGGCGGGATCCTGGCGGCCTTCGAAGCAGCCACCAAATATGCCAAGGAAAAGACCCACCGCGGCGAACCGATTGCCAAATTCCAGGCGGTCCAGCTGCGCATCGCCGACCTGGCCATGAAATATGAAGCCTGCCGCTGGCTGACCTACCGGCTGGGCTGCCTGGCCAATGATGCCAAGGACCCCATGCTGTTTGCCAAAGAAGCAGCCCTGACCAAGACCTATGTATGCGAAACCTTTGTCGAAGCCGCCCGGGTAGCTATCGATGTGCACGGTTCTTACGGTTTGATGAGTGATTACCTGGTGACCCGCCTCTATCGCGATGCGATTCTCGGCCCGCAAGTGGAAGGGGTTGCCGATATGCAGAAGATGATTATTGCCGGGGCAGTCTTAAGCGCCTAGGGGGTTTTAAACATGAGCGACGAAGGAAAATTTGATGCGATAGTGGTCGGAGCCGGCCTGGCCGGCCTGGCGGCCGCCTATACCATGGCCCAGGCAGGGCTGGAGGTACTGGTACTGGAGCGAGGCGAATACCCGGGGTCCAAGAATGTAACCGGGGGCCGCATCTACCTGAATCCAGTGCGGGACATGTTCCCTGACCTGTGGAAGAAAGCCCCGCTGGAAAGGTATATAGCCCACGAAGAGGTATGCGTAATGGATACCGACCGGGCTGTCACCGTCAGGTATGACGGTTCCGAATTGGGAACTGAACCCTACCAGAGTTACAGCATCCTGCGCGGGAAATTTGACAAGTGGTTCGGCAAGCAAGCAGAACGCAAAGGCGCCATGATGGTAACCAAGAGCCGGGTAGATGATGTTATATTCGAAAATGGTGCAGTGGTAGGTGTTCGCGCCGGCGGCGAAGAATTACGGGCCGATGTAGTAATTGCGGCAGATGGTGTGCTCTCCTTTATAGCCGAAAAAGCCGGGCTGAGGAAACCATTCAATCCTCAAAATTTCGCCTTTGGATTTAAAGAGATCATCGAGCTGCCCCGGGATACCCTAGAAGCGCGTTTTAACCTCGAAGGTGATGAGGGGGCCGCCAGGTTATTTATGGGGGACGTCACTAAGGGTAAGTTTGGCGGCGGATTCCTCTACACCAACAAGGAGAGCATCAGCCTGGGCATGGTGGTGGGAATCCAGGCCATGACCGAAGAAGGTACCAAGGTAGAAGCGCCGGCAATGCTGGAAGCATTTAAACAGCGTCCGGAAGTGGCCCGCCTGATTGCCGGCGGAGAGACGGCCGAATATGCCGCTCATGTTATTCCCGAAGGCGGTTATAATGCCTTTGGCAAGTTCTTTGGCAATGGGATTCTTGTGGCGGGTGATGCGGCCGGATTATCAATGAACATCGGGGTAACGGTGCGGGGGATGGAATATGCTTTAGCCTCCGGGCACCTGGCCGGTAAAACCGTGATCAAGACCAAAGATAAGAACGATTTCAGCGCCGCTTCGTTATCGGTATATGAAAACTTGCTCCAAGAGAGTTTCGTCATGCAGGACTTTGTGAATTTCAAAGATTCTCTCCATGCCATCGACAACCCGCGCTTGTTTACTTATTACCCGCAACTGGCTGGGAATGTAATGCGCGATCTCTATACTGTACCAGCCGGCGCCAAAGCCAGGATCTATCCAACCGTCAGAAAATACCTGCCGGTTAAGGAGTTGTGGGGGATGGGCCGTGATATGTGGAGGTTGATGAAGATATGAGCAATCCGATGAGTCTAAAAGCCAAGCTGGGACTGGATGTATTTAAACACGACAAGGAACCGCATATCACCATTAAAGCCGGAATGGCCGGTGACCAGCGTTTAAAAAAGGCGGTTATGGTCTGTCCGGCGGGTCTGTACAGTGAAAACGACCAGGGCGAAGTAATGCTGACTATCGACGGCTGCCTGGAATGCGGTACCTGTCTGATCGCCTGCGGCAGCGAGGTACTGGAATGGCATTACCCCAGCGGCGGTGCCGGCGTGCAGTTCCGCTTCGGGTAGGATAGCGAATTAGCAAGTGATTGAGAGATACTGATTTGGAGGTTTTTAATCATGAATATCGTAGTAGCCATGAAGCAGATACCAGATTTACAGCAGGTCCGGATCAGGAACCGCCAGCCGGTTTTTGATGGCGTGCCTTATGCACTGGGTTTGATTGATAGAAATGCCCTGGAAGCCGGGGTGCAATTGAAAGAGGCCGGCGGCGGCAACGTTGTCCTGGTATCGGTGGGAAATGAGGAAGTTGAAGAAACCATGAAAGAGGCTCTGGCCGCTGGTGCTGATGAAGCCTATTTAGTGCTGGATGATGATCTGGCTGACCTGGAAAGCACCCAGAGCGCCGTTTTGCTGGCCGAACTGATCAAAAAGATCGATGATGTAGGCATTATAATCTTCGGCGAAGGCAGCGGGGATAGCTATACCGGCCAGGTGGGTCCGCGGGTGGCGGAATTACTTAACCTGCCGCAGGTGGGATATGCCAGTCAGATTGAAATTAGTGATAACACGGCCAGGGTAACCCGCTCCCTGGAGGACGGTGAGGAAACCTTGGAGGTGGGATTACCGCTGGTAGTAACGGTTTTAGGCGATATCAATGAGCCTCGCATTCCATCCGTAACCCAGATTCTCAAAGCGGGTAAAAAGCCCAAAGAAATATTCGAGCTCAGCGATCTGGACCTGACCTTGCCGGGGAAATCAATTAACACCCTCAGTAACCTGGCCCCCGAAAATGCCCGCAAACAAATTGCGGTCAAAAATGTTGAAGATTTGCTGGCAGCTTTAAAGACTGAAGGATTGGTGGGGAGGTAAGAACATGGCAGCCATACTTGTTTATAGCGATAAAGAAAAACTGGCCCTGGAATTGCTGACGGCAGCCTGGTTGATTGCCCAGGATACCGGCTTGGAGGTCAAAGCGTTGGCTATTAATGACAAAGCCCTGGCAGAGGATTTGGCCGTCAGGGGAACCGAAGTGTATTGGGCCGACAATCCTAACTTATTGCTGGCAGATACCGCCGCTGTCGCTTCTGCTCTGCAGCAAGCCGTTGAAAAATTGGATGTCTCGGTAGTCCTGCTTTCCTCCAATTGCCGCGGCAAGGAATTAGCCGGCCGCTTGGCGCAGAAGATAGGAGCCGGCAATCTTACCGATGTTACGGGGTTACAGGTAAACGGCGGCAAGGTGCAGTGCACCAGGAATGCTCTGGGCGGTGCTACCATAGCCACCCAGCAGATAGAAACCGAAAAAGCGGTTATTGCCCTGGCCCCGCGTTCATTTGAACCAGCTGCGGCGCAAGCGGGCGGAGAAATAAAAGCATTGGCCCTTGTGGGTATAACTCCCTCGGTTAAATTAGTGGAAACCAAGAGCAAAGCCGGGGATAGCTCAGATATCCAGGGAGCGGAAGTCCTAGTGATAATCGGCCAGGGAGTGGAAAAAGACGATATTGCCTTAGCCGAAAATATAGCCAAAGCCCTGGGGGGAGAGATAGCCTGCTCAAAGCCAGTTGCCACCGATAAAAAATGGTTGTCCGAAGACAGGATAATCGGATTATCCGGCAAGAAATGCAAACCCCAGTTGGCCATAATTTTAGGGGTATCCGGCCAGGTCCAGTTTACGGTTGGGATCCGTGACGCCAGTACCATCGTAGCCGTAAACAGCGACGAAAATGCCTATATGCTGCAAATAGCCGATTACGCAATGGTGGCCGATGCCAGCCAGGTGCTGACCGAATTGAATAAGGCATTAGGATAAGATTATCAAGCTTTTCTAATATCATAGAATGACAAAAATAAGGGGGTGGCAACCTTCTTATTTTTTGCCTATGGGGATGGGGACGACCCCCAATAAGCATGTGATAAATACCGGTGAAGCTTTAGACACAACTCGTTAGTAAATATCCATGCCTGTTTCGGATTCATGGTAGAATCAGAATATAGGACCTCCCGGATGAGAAAGCTCAAAAATTGTTTGGAGAGGATGACTGCCATGACAATATCAGCTTTACCAGTTGATCAACGAGTGATTGACATCGATTCCCGGCGGTTTGCTTCTATCGAAAAGGCATTGGTGGAATTAATCACTAATAGCGACGACAGTTATTCCAGGTTAGAGGGTAAGGACATCAGGGTCAGCGGCAAGGTTGCGATTAGTTATGAGCGTTATCTCAAGGGAGCGGTTTTGAAGGTGGCCGACCAGGCCGAGGGTATGTCCCTGGTGCGATTGCGCTCGGTTTTGTCCTACGGTGGAGCCCACAGTCAGATGGCCCTGGGTGAAGCAGGCGGCCGCGGCTATTTTGGCCGCGGTCTTAAACAAGCCATCTATGGCCTGGGTCATGGCTGGATCGAGTCAATTTATGCAGACCGCCTCTCCCGGATTGACCTTTTCCGGGACGAGAAGGGGGCCTATCTGTTTGATGATTGGGATGGGGATCGGCCCGCCCAGGAAAAGGATTACACGCGGTTGGGTATTCCTTTTGGGGCCAATGGCACCCAGGTTACGATTGTGGTGGAAAACCCCATGGTAAACATTCCTTACTATCACTCTCTGGTTACAACCATTACCAACAATATATATCTTCGTGACATCATGCAAAGACGTTTGGTAGAAATATTTAATCTAAGCAAGGCCGGGAAAAAACAGACCTCCCTCCAGCTTAGCTTCGAGGAACCGGAAGCCGAAATTCTGATCGGACCAGATGAACCTGGAGCATTTAGGTTCGAAGATAAAGTATATTCTTTCAGCCTTACCTTGAAAAAAGCCCCGGAAGCCGAGTTAATACTAAAAGGTGATGAACGTACCAGCGGTTTATTGGTGGTCTCGGGTACGGCCGTTTTCGACTGCCAGTTCTTTCAGTATGAGAATCAACTGGGAACAGAATTCCTTTTTGGAACCGTTGCCTGCCCAGGATTGGCAGTCATGCTGGCCGCTGGTCATCCGATTATAAGTGATGAAAGGGCGGGCTTGAACCTTAAAGATCCCTTCGTTGCCGCATTCGCCGGGGCGGTGAGTGCCATGATAGGGGACACGATCAAGAGAGAGCAGATTCGTCTAAGTCATGTCGACCATGCCACCACTTCGCGTCGTACCCAGGCCATGATAGAGCGGGTTTTACAGCGTATGAACCAAATCGCGGTCGATGACCTGGGCATAATCCTGCCGCCTGGACCAGGTACCGGGAAATATGGTCCTTACGATACCGGCCGTCCCGCAGTGCTCCGTTTCAGCACCCCATTTTATCATCGCCAGGCCGGGCATCCGTTTCGTCTGGCCATGATAGTTGAACGCAGTCAGTTATTGGATCAGGATATATTATCTTTTGCCTATGAACTTCCCCCCAGTATTATGATAGAACCAGCCCTGGAGGCAATGGCAGTTGGGGATCTGGACCCAAGCGGGCGCTTCGAGTGGACGGTGACGGGAACGGAGGCTGGGGCACGCGGAAAAGTAGAGGTGAGTACCGAACCTTATTCGGCGGCCTGCGAAATAGTAATTGCCGAACACGCTGGAGGAAAGGGGTATGGGCAGCCTTCGGGCAAGCCATCCCGTCCCTGGATTATGGACAATTCAACCGACCTGTTCCGCGGCTATGAACTTCGCAACCTGGAAAACGATATTGACCGCGCACTTTACAGTCCCGAGGAGAGACTGATCCTGATAAACACCGAAGCCCCTACTGTACGTTTGTATGTCAATGGACAGGGTCATTTTAGGGACGGAGCACGGTTATTACTGGCTGAGCTGCTGCTGGATGTTATTTCGGAGGAACTGGCGCGCCGCTACGTAGACCGTACCACCAAGAAGGGGCAGAGCGAAGCCTACAGACAGGCCAAGCAGGATTTTATACGTCGATATGGGGTAGAAATACACTCCATTTTGCTAGGCGAATGATTTCAGCTGGTGAAATGCAGTTCAGCCGTTATTCTTCCAAATCAAATTGCATTTCACGGATAAGCTTGCAGCAAGCGTCCACTACGGTGGGATCATAAAGAAGGCCGCTCTTATTGGTTATTTCTTCAAGAGCAGAATCTATTCCCAGAGCAGGGCGATAGGGGCGGTGGGAGGCCATCGCTTCCACTACATCAGCCACAGCAATAATACGGGCTTCAATAAGAATATTCTCCCCGTGGAGACCCCGTGGATATCCGGAGCCATCCAAACGTTCATGATGCTGGAGGATAATATCCGCCACCGGCCAGGGGAATTCTATGTCTTTAACGATATCATAGCCCGCCTGGCAATGGGTTTTAATATAGGAAAATTCAATCTCGGATAGTTTTCCCGGCTTGGTCAGTATCTCCAGCGGTACGAAAATTTTGCCGATATCGTGCAGATTGCCGGCCACCTCTATTCCCTCGATTTGTTCCTGACTCAATCCTATTTCGGCGGCAATGGCGGCTGCCAGGCGAACCACTTTGCGCTGATGCTGGGCTGTATAAGGATCCCTGGTGTTAAGTGCAGCGGCCAGGGAGGCAACTGACTGCATCAAGATACGCTGCATTTTTTCGAGACTCTTCTCCAGGTCGCGAGCGGCTTGATTCATTTCCCCACTGGTCCGTAAAGCCATAACCGCATAGGCAAGATTATCTGCTATATCTTGAAGCAGCTGCTGTTCTTGCTCGTCAAAGGCATCGCTTTCACCGGCACAAATACTTAGAACCCCGAAGGTTCTGTCATCGGCAGTTAAAGGCAGGTCAATGCTGGACTTAAATCCCCTTCGCAAGGCATCTTTGAGCCAGGGGCGGAAGCGCTCGTCCTTCTTGAAATCAGCGGTGACCACGGGTTGTTTGCTGGTTATGGCTGTTCCGGTAGGCCCTGTCCCCCGGATTGGATCCGCAAGTCTGATATTTAACTTGGCCAGGTAACCGCCATCGGTGCCGGCATGGGCTATCGGCTGAATCTTTTGCTGCTGGTCTGATCGCAAACAACCTACCCATGCCAGTTTATACCCTCCCAACTCCACTATCATTTCACAAACGGAGCGTAGTAAATCAGCTTCCCTATCACTATTTATCATGGCCAGATTGATGGTAGTCATGGCTTTTAGAGCTCGATCAATACGTATAAACTCGGTAAGGTCGGCAAAAGTCAATACGGCTTTACGGGTTTTGGGAACAAGATCGACGTGCACTAAACCTTTCCGTAATTTTTCGTCTTTACCTATAATCTGGGTCATATATTGAATTGGCCCCAATGAGGGATTGAGCAGCCTGGAAGAAAAGAATTCACTTAAGGTGGTTACCTTGCTGGAGGGGAATAAATTAGCCAGAGACAAACCTATAAATTCCTCGCTGGCATAATTGAAGAGCTTCAGACAATTCTGATTGGCGGTTAGAATCGTAAAATTCTCATCGATAATCATAGTAGCCGCACCAGTAGTTTCAAAGATGGTGCGATAGTAGTTTTCCGAAGACTGAAGGGCCGCGACTATTTTTTTTCGCTGCCAGGCTTTGATAATAATCTGGGCCACTGAATCCAACAAAACCGTATCATGCTTGGACCAGGTCTTGGCGAAACTTATGGTATCAAATCCCAGGAATCCGACTATTTTTTCTTCCAGGAACATAGGCACTACTATTCTGGACTGGATGGCGTGGAGGTCCTCAACATCACGATCAGACTGGACGTCCATCTCTGCTTCGTCGACTGGTGGTATATAAATGTCTTCTATATCCTGGACCTTATTACTCCACCAGGGCAGGACATTGACCAGCCGTCCTATAAGTTTATGCATCGTAGCGGTATGACCTTGCTGGTTCCATTCATAAACATTGCTGATTGTATATTGGTCGTCAGAAAACAATATAACATAGCTGCGTTCACTCTGGTCGAACAGGCAGATTTTTTTTAGGGTATCAGTAATCAAATCATCGATGTCTTCGACGGTTATATTATTAAAACCCTTGGACGTTTCCAGCAGGATGGCCTGGGCGGCTTGCTGGTGCTGCAGTTCAGCTTCCGCTTCCTTTTTTGCGGTTATATCATGGGATATTATGATAATGGCGGTTTCTGAAGTCATACGGTCAACTATGGTGCCGTTTATTGCTAACCAAAGATATGATCCATTCTTTCTGCGATAACGCAGCTCTATGCTGCCTCGGCCAACCGCTATATGCTTATTCAAATATTCAATTGCTCCGGGCAGGTCTTCAGGATGGACCAGGTCCAATGCACTATGGGAAAAAAGCTCTTCACGGGTATAGCCCAAGGTGTTTAGAGTAGCCGGATTGGCATATTCAAAACTAAAGTCGCTGAGCCTGCAGCTGACAATAATATCAGGCAGGTTATCAAGAATAAACTGATTGAGCTGCGAGTTGAGCGGGTGTCTCTTATCCTTCAGCAGAAGGTTGGGTTTCGATAAAGCGTTCTTCAAATCGTTACTCCTTATAAAGACGCCAATAATACCATATTAATGCTCACCATATAATACGAAAGAAAAGTGGATTATTGGATGATAAAGGTGATTTTTTGGATGCCAATTATTGGGGGGCAAATTAAGAAAGGGAAGCTGCGGTTTGGCCGGACAGCTCGGGGAAACTCCCCGGCATACATTCTTATAGCATTAGAGGAATAAATTATATATGTTCTCGTAAGCGATTATCTCATCTTCAGGATTAAATCGCTGGCTGACTAATTTTTGGCAATTTCGCCCCATGTAGGTGCGCAGAGCCTCGTCTTCCACCAGTTGGCGGGCCGATCTGTAGAATTCGTCCTCGTCACGGACATAGAAACCCTCCATACCGTTTTGGATTAGATAGAGGTTGCCGGGGACCGCGGTGAGAATAGCGGGAAGGCCCAGGCTCATAGCTTCCAAGGCGGCCTGGGGCTGACCTTCTGATAGGGATGTATTGAGAACAATATCTCCTATTGCCATTATTGCGCCAATTTCCTGATGGGGGACTTCGCCGAAGTAAGTAATCCAGGGTAATGCTTCTATCTGTTTGAGCATGACACTGCCATATTCAGGATCCTGCACGCTGCCTATAATTATCAACTTGATTTGGGGATAATCGGAATGGAGTCGGGAAAGTCCGTCCAGCGCCAGACCAATATTCTTGACTGGGCGAAGTCCGCTGGGGAGCAAAAAAATAATATCATCCCCGGTAAAGCCCCAGTCTGATCGTGAACGCGGGGAGCTTTGTCCCAGCCATACTCCTTGGGGTATAACGGTTAACTTGTTCTCCAATTGCGGTAAGATCTCCAAGATACCAGCGCGGAAACTATCATTAAACAGTATGATTCTATGTGCCGCCCGTAAAGCAAACTCCACCACGGTACGTTGTTCGTTGTTTAGATAGTAATGAATATCGGTACCAGTTGTAGTTAATATGATGGGCATGCTATCTTGAAACGGGTAAGATTTTAAAACCTTACCCATGTGCCAGGCATGAAAGCCGTGAATCAATTGATAGTGAGGATCGACCTTGGCTTTGCCGAGCATTTCCATCCCACTTGGGTCTTCCAGGGATATCAGGTCTATGCGGTAACCACGGGCGGTTAGTCCGGACCTGATCCGTTCGGCAGTAATGCTGTTGCCGCGCTGGGTTTGGTGGTAGGGTGTAATCATCAGTGTTTTGGCAGCTTCGGAATTATTCTGTAAGCCAATCATAGGGAAGCCCTTTTCAACTGAAAACTTTCACAATGCTGGCCAATGCCGCTCATTATCCCCCGATAGCGGTTCAGACCCTCTATTGCCCGGTCATATGCAATCGTCTCGATTTGAGTGCGGTGTATTCTTAATGCCTCCAACTTCAAGTCTATATAGGGACTTATATCCTGGCTGTACCCGATAGTAGATAAAGGCGTCCATATCTCATAGCCCAATACCGTTCCAACCCGCCAGGGTTCTAGGCCGCCTGCCTGAAACCAGGTCCCGGCCGCCCGGCGGATGGCTTCAGTGACCAGACGTGATGTGATTTGATGATCAGGGACTGCATCATTGTCGTGGGGCAGGTAAACCCGGGTAGGCTGCAGCTGGCGGATTAAGCTCATTACATCATCGAGGGAAGATTTGCTGTATTCGAGGTAGCCATCCGGGTAGCGCAGGTAAAAAAGCTGAGACACGCCCAAGATAGCAGCGGCCTGTCGAGCTTCTTCTTCTCTAATGGATGCCAGTTCCGCGGGATTATATTTGAGACTGCCGGATTCTCCGGAAGTCATATATACTATAGCAACTTTATCCCCTGATTTTATATGGTGGGCTATACTGCCCCCGCAGCCAATAATATCGTCATCGGGGTGAGGGGCAAAAACCAGCACGTTGTCCATTGTGGTCTCCTTCTTCGTTTGATGATTCTAATTATGTCCCAGGCCAAAACTTGAGGCAAGAGTTAAGAAGCCAGTGATAAGAAAAAAGACCGCTTACCCGGATTGAGTAAGCGGTTAAGAAGGTCAGTGTGTGATAATCACAAAATATTATAGGAACTTCTTATTTTTGGCATGATAATGGGTGTGCAGCAGTTCATGCGATTTATGACCCAGGGGTTCATGCAGGAAGTCTTCATAGATTTTCTTGACTTCCTCATTCTCATGAGACTTACGGATCGGCATGGCTTCATCTTCGATGTAGATGGCATCCATACGTTCGATACGTTTGACATTGGCCTTGGTAATAGGCTGTCCGCCGCCGCCGATGCAGCCACCCGGGCAGGCCATGATTTCAATGAAGTGATAGGGGGACTCACCGGCTCTGACCTGGTCCATCAATTTACGGGCATGGCCCAGACCATGAGCGATAGCTACTTTAACAACGGTACCCTTGAGGTCGACTTCGGCTTCCTTGATGCCTTCGAATCCGCGGGCGACAGTAAAGTTCACGTCTTCCAGGGTTTCCTGCATCACTACTTCATAAACGGTGCGCAGGGCGGCTTCCATAACCCCTCCAGTAGCGCCGAAGATAACGGCTGCGCCGGTGTACTCACCCATCCAGGGGGAGAAGGGCTGGGGTTGGAGTTTACTGAAATCAATGCCGCTCATCCGGAACAAGCGTCCGATTTCACGGGTAGTCAGAACGATGTCTACATCCCGGTATCCACTGGCATTCATTTCCGGCCGTGAAGCTTCGAACTTCTTGGCTACGCAGGGCATGATGGAAACTGAGAAGATCTTCTTGGGTTCAATGCCCATTTTATCGGCCCAATAAGTTTTGGCCAGGGCGCCGAACATCTGCTGCGGTGATTTACAGGTCGAGAGATTGTCCAGCAGGTCGGGATAGAAAGTTTCGCAGAAGTTGATCCAGCCCGGGCTGCAGGAGGTAAACATGGGCAGAGTGCCGCCGCTGCCAAGCCGTTTCAATAATTCATTGCCTTCCTCAAGGATGGTGAGGTCAGCCGTAAAGTTAGTGTGCAGAACATGATCAAATCCGACCTGTTTAAGTCCAGCTACAAATACTTCCATGGGCAGGGCGCCGGTATCCATACCGATTTCCTCGGACAGGGCCAAGCGCACAGCCGGGGCTATCTGAGTTACGACCACAGTATCGGGATCAGCAACAGCGGCTAACAGTTTATCGATTTCTTCAACTTCACCAATAGCTCCAACCGGGCAGGCATGGATACACTGGCCGCACATGATACAGGGACTGTCAATCAGGTCTTTGCCTAAACTGGGTACCACCATGGCATGACAGCCACGATTTTCGATGCCCAGCGCATTGACGGTCTGGACTACAGTGCAGGCCTCAATACAGCGCCGGCAGAGAACGCATTTGTCGGGATCCCTGAACAGGGAGGGAGTAGAGACGTCTTTACCGAGGCCTCTAACCTTCAGCTCAAATGGATTATCCCGGACAAAGTATTCGGCAGCCAAGCTCTGTAATTCACAATTCTCGTTGCGGATACAATTTAAGCAATCCTGGGGGTGATGAGACAGGATCAATTCCAGGATGGTTTTACGAGCTTCAATAACCTTGGGGGTTCTGGTCTTAATCACCATTCCTTCATAGACTGGCTGGTGACAAGCGGCTTGCAAAAGTCTATTCCCTTCGACTTCACATACACATACCCTGCAGTTGGCTTTTACAGCCTGATCAGGATGATAGCACAAAGTAGGGATATTTATACCGACATCTTTAGCCGCTTGCAGGATAGTCGAGCCATTAGGAACGGAAGCTTTGATACCGTCTATTGTTACGTTTATCATTCTGTTCACTCCTTTTGCTCTTTCCTACGCTAATTTGGCATTATAGTCGGCGGAAAAATGTTCAATGGTGGTTAGAACTGGTGCCGGTGCTGCCTGGCCCAGACCACAGAGACAGGAATAGGACATAATTCTTCCCAGCTTGTTAAGCAAGGCGATATCCTTGGCAGCGCCTTTTCCAGAGTTGATCTTTTCCATTAGTTCATGAATGCGCATGGTGCCTTCACGGCAAGGAGCACATTTACCACAAGATTCATGTTCAAAGAATTTCGCAATGCGGGTGGTAACATCTACAATGTCCCGGGTAGAGTTCATGACAAAAACTGCTCCCGAACCAAGTGTCGCTCCTATGGATGACATGGCATCAAAACCGATTGGTGTATCTAAATTTGACTCCGGAATGAATGCTCCTGAAGTACCGCCTATCTGCACCGCCTTAAAAGCTTTTCCATCAGGTATACCGCCGCCGAACTGGAATACTACGTCTTTTATAGTGGTGTCGGTGGGAACTTCAAAGAAGGTTCTGTTGACAACATCGCCGGTAAGGGTTACAACCTTGGTGCCCGGGTAAGATGGGGTTCCGATGGCCGCATACCAGGCGGCACCCTTCTCTAAAATCACCGGAATGTTGGCGAAGGTTTCAACGTTGTTGACTATAGTGGGTTTGCCCCAGAGTCCAGCTACGCCGGGGAAGGGGGGTTTATAACGTGGCTCGCCGCGCTTGCCTTCAATCGACTCGATCAGAGCGGTCTCCTCACCGCAGACATATGCACCGGCACCGCTGCGTACTTCCACCGTGAAATCTCCCAGGACTGCCTTGGCTTCGGCCTGGGCAATAGCTTGTCTGAGAATACCGGCGACCGAAGGATATTCACCTCTGAGATAAATAAAACCTTTGGTGGCACCGATAGCGGCTGCACAAATGGCCATACCCTCCAGCAGGGTATGGGGATCGCCTTCCATTATCAGACGATCTTTATAGGTTCCGGGCTCACCCTCGTCAGCGTTGCATACAACATATTTCTGGTCAGCCTGGGCCTGATATGCAAAATTCCATTTCACGCCGCAGTTAAATCCAGCCCCGCCGCGGCCTCGTAGATTGGAGGCTTTTACTTCGTTAATGAGGGCTATCTTGTCCATTTCCAGGGCTTTTTTAAGTGAGTTGTAACCACCCACAGCAATATAGTCATCTATTTTGAGTGGATCAATCTTCCCGTAATTACGCAATACAATGCGCATTTCCTCGGCCATTCCTATGTCCTCCTTTCCTGATAAATCAGGTTCTGGTATTGGTTTATAAGTCCGTTGGTTATTTACATTCAGCTATTATTCCGGAAATCTTGGCCGGAGTAACATCCAAATAGGGTTTGCCGTTAATAGTTATTACGGGAGTTGCCTGACATTGACCCACACATTCAGTAAATTCAAGTGTGAACAACCCATCAGTGGTGCTTTCACCCATTTTGATACCCAGTTCTTTCTCCAGTGCAGCTACGACGTCGGCTGCTCCAGCAACGTGACAGGGAGCGCTTTCACATATTCTGATCACGTTTTTGCAGCGCGGTTTTACCGAGAACATAGAATAGAAGGTTGCCACACCGTATGCCTGGGATACCGGCTTATTGAAAACTTTGGCTGCTTCAATAATGGCTTCCTCGGGTAAGAAACTTAGCTGTTCCTGGATAGCGTGGAAAGCTTCGATCATTCCCCCTGGTACGTCCGCATATTTAGCGAGAATCTCCTGGTAATCCATTCCTAAATCCCCTCCTTTCTTCCCAAATATAAATCCCAGATCGGCATTTTATATTTACTGCCCGGCAGTGGTTTATAACTCCGGGGAGCCGTACACTTATTGAGCCTACGGGGCAGAAATATAATCATCCCAAGCTAACATCATTCTATGTGAAGAATGTCACATTGACAATAGAAATTTATGCTTGTCAAGGGGACTGATTGCTATGCCAGAACTACGAGCATTCCAGCAAAGACGGGGGTTTAATAGTCGTTCATCAGCCAACCCAAATATGTATACAATATACATCGCCGCCAGGCCGGGGTGGGGGTAAAAATGTCTTACAAGGGAGAGGGTTAGCTTGTTATAATTTCCAAAAAATCTTATCATCTAGTTAACAGGGTCAGGTGACAATTTGATAAAGGAGGAATTCCTATGCAGGCTGTGGAGATACGTGAAGGAGTATTTGCAGTTGGTGTTTTGGATCCCGATCTGAGAGTGTTTGATATAATCATGACCACTGATTATGGGACCAGTTATAATGCCTATCTGGTTAGAGGAAAAGAAAAATCGGCTCTTATAGAAACTGTAAAGGTTAAGTTCTTTGACGAATATATTACTGATTTACAAAAGCTGATTAACCTGCAGGACATATCTTATCTGGTAATGAACCATACCGAGCCCGATCATGCCGGCTCAGTCGAAAAATTGGTCAAAATGATTCCCGGCATCACCGTGCTGGGCAGCAGTACAGCCCTGACCTTTCTAAAAGAGATTACCAACACCAAATTTAAGAAACAAGAAGTCAAACAAGGTGATGAATTGGACCTGGGCGGCAAAACCCTGCATTTTATAGATGCTCCCTTTCTTCACTGGCCTGACTCCATCTATACCTACTTGGCCGAGGAACGGATATTATTCACTTGTGATTCTTTTGGCAGCCACTTCGCTGAGCCCCAGTTATTTAATGATCTGATGGACAAGGATTTTATCCCCGCTTTTCAGTACTATTTTGAAAAGATCCTGGGGCCTTTTAAACCTTTTATGATCCAGGCTCTGGATAAGATTGAAGGGCTGCCGATTGACATGATCTGCCCGGGGCATGGTCCCATCTTACGGGAGAACCTGGATTATTTCAAAGACCTTTATCGGCAGTGGTCAGCACCGCCGCCGGCTGATGAGGATCCCCGTCCCAAAATTGTAATGCCTTATCTGAGTGTTTATGGATACACAAATATGATCGCGGATGGCATAATCGAAGGTCTGCAGATGGTAGCTGATTTTAATATAAAGAAGTTTGACCTGGTTGAGCATAACACTGCCGAAGTTCTGGCCGTAATTGACTCCGCTGATGCGCTGTTGATTGGCTCACCGACATTGGTCGGAGATACCCTGCCACCAGTGTGGGAACTGCTCAGCCATTTATCACCTATCACTCATGGACACCTGGTCGCTGCGGCATTTGGCGCTTATGGTTGGAGCGGGGAAGCCGTACCCAATATTGAAGGACGCCTGCGAATGCTGCGCATGGAGGTGCTGCCAGGCTTAAGAATCAATTTCAAGCCTTCCGAGCGCAACCTTGAGGATGCCTTCAATTTCGGCATGGATTTTGGCAAGGCAGTCCTGGAGAAAAAACAGCCCAAATCGAAAAAGAAATGGCGGTGCCTGGTTTGCGGGCAGATATTTGAAGGGGAAGAGCCGCCGACCGTTTGCCCGGCCTGCGGTGTCGGCCAAGAGAACTTTGTCCCGGAGAAAATGGAGGATGAGTTTATCAATGATACCAGCGAAAAATTCGTCATTATTGGCGGGGGAATTGCCGGTCTCTCAGCAGCTGCGGCCATCCGGAAGCGAAACCGGACTGCCGGTATAACCATTTTGACAGAAGAGGCTGCAATGCCTTATTACCGTCCGGTATTGTCCGACTATCTCGCGGCTGATATTCCCGACGATAAGCTGTTTGTTTACGACCAAAACTGGTATGCCCAAAACGAGGTTGAGATTAGAACCTCCTGTCAGGTTATTAGCCTGGACGTTGGTTCCAAACTTATTGTGCTCAGCAATAGTGAGGAAGTGGCTTATGACAAGTTATTGCTGGCTACCGGTGCGCGCAGTAATATTCCGCCTATTCCCGGCGCAGACAAGGCCGGAGTTTTTAGCCTTAGAACCATTGCTGATGCTCAACTGCTCAAGGGATTTATGGGTAATGGCAAGAAAGCCGTCATCATAGGGGGCGGAGTTTTAGGCTTGGAGGCTTGTGAGGCTATGCTAACCCTGGGCATGCAAGTCTCCGTGGTGGAGTTCAGTCCCCGGATCATGCCCCGGCAGTTGGATGAATCCAGTTCGGCGAAATTACAGGACTTAATGATTAGTAAAGGGGTTAAGCTGTATCTGGGCGTTTCTACGGAAGCCATACTGGGGAGTGAGTCGGCTGCAGCCGTCAAATTAAGCAGTGGAGAAGTTCTAGAAGCGGATTTTGTCCTGTTATCCACCGGGGTCAAACCTAATATCGAATTGGCCCGGGACACTGGGATCCAGGTGGACCGGGGAATTGTGGTTGACGAATGCATGCGGACCAGTGCCTCTGGGGTATATGCAGCGGGCGATGTCGCCCAGGTGGGCACTGCATTGGTTGGTTTATGGCCGGTTGCTCTCGAAATGGGTCGGGTGGCTGGTGCCAACGCTGCCGGTGACTGGATTGACTACCAACAACCAATAATTTCTACCATGCTCGATGCCTTTGGTATGCAGATATTTTCAATCGGTGAAGTCAACTGGCCGGAAAATTCATGCCGGATTATCGAGGTATGGGACCCGCTGGAGAATTATTATAAGAAAAGCTTCGTCAAGGATGGGATTTTGGCAGGTGTAATAATAATCGCTCCCCAGGTGGATACCAGTGAAGCTATGCAGAATCTCGGCCGGGACAGCAGCGGCCGGAGGAGAAGCAATAAATGGAAATGCCGGGTCTGTGGCTATGTTCATGAAGGATTGGAGCCGCCGGATGAATGCCCGGTCTGCGGTGCTCCTAAGGACATGTTCGATCCGGTATCGTAGAAAATCTCGATTAGGGGCATAATATTGAAGCGTTCCTGGCCAAGAAACCATTCAGGATTTATGATCGGACCCTTAAAACCAGCGATAGAGGTGGAAGATAGTATATGATACCGCTGAGAGATACAATTCGCAGTCAGCATTTTCCCTTGGTGACGGTATTACTTATCGTCGTTAACCTCCTGATATTTGCCTATGAGGTTTCTCTGGGCGAATACGGCATGAATGATTTAGTATATATTTTCGGCCTGGTACCAGCTTACTATCATATTTATCAGGTATCGCTGCTGGACTATCTGCCTTTTATTACATCCACCTTTCTGCACGGCAGCTGGATGCATGTGATTGGCAACATGTGGATCTTGTGGTTGTTTGGGGACAACGTAGAGGACAAGATGGGGAAAGCCCGCTTTTTAGGATTTTATCTCCTCTGCGGAATAATAGCCAGTATAACCCACTACCTGCTAAACATAAATTCAGAGATACCGGTGGTCGGAGCATCCGGTGCAGTAGCTGGAGTCATGGGCGCCTACTTCCTGATGTTTAGAAAATCTAAAGTATTAACCTACATTTTCCCGATTTTTTTATTTAGTGTGCCAGCCTGGGTTTTTCTTGGCTTTTGGGCATTATCCCAGCTATATGGCGGTGCAACAGGCTTACTCTCCACTGGTTCAGAACAGTCTATTGCCTTTTGGGCTCACGTGGGTGGCTTTGCAGCAGGGATGTTTCTATATCGCTACTTCCTGCGGTCAGGTCAACCGGTTCATTTTATTGAATGAGATCGGACCACCGGTTGACCTGCTGCACTTAATCTAATGTGCTGGCAATTAATCTTTTCACCTCTTCATTAGCATATTGGAAGGCCTCATTGTCTGGTTGGAGGTGATATATGGTGTTTTCAATTCGTTCCTGCCCCGCTTTAATATCCACCCAATGACTTTCTACCTCATAGATGTTCATGCAATCCTGCAAATCTTCGGCTCGGCCCGTTTCAAGGTAATGCCGAAATTTATTCAAGGTGTCTATGTTCTGATATATGTTATGGATGTAACTCTTGCGGATTATATCCTTATAGACTGATTGGAGTTCCGAAGCATCCTTTAGGGTGGAAGCAGCCTCTTGAATCTCAAAGCGACATTTTTGCAAAAAGGATTCCCGCAGCTCTCCCCAATCTTGCAGAGCCTTCTTAAACCTTTCGCAAGCCTTTTCATACTCCCGTGATCTAATGAAATAGACCTTCATCAGGTGATTATAATCAGTCTGCTGACCTGGTTTAGGGGATTTATATTTGGTAATCCCGATAGAGTCCAGCCAATTATACTTAACCGGAGCCTCGGCTGGCTTCTGAGGTTTATCTGGTATCGGGTAAGGTTCAGGCGGCGAAAGTTCACTATTGGCGCAGATTGACTGGCGCTCTTGGATGAACTGGCTAATATAATTTATGTGCTCATCCAGAACCGCAATTTTACCAAGGCTTGCACTGCACATTGCAATGTCCCTAATCAATTCATCCTTGCTGCGAACGGTCTTTTTGGTTATCTTGCGGGATTGTGAATATTTCTGTAATGCCCGGTCCATCAATGGCAGCTTATGAAATCCGTATAAATGGGCAAAATCGGCAGAAGTCAGGGCGTCCTGATCGCTTGTGCAGAATCTATGGAAATGGAACCGGGTATTAGTGGGACAATAATAGAAAGGACCAATTGAATTAAGGAATTCGCTCATATGAAGGCTGTCCAGATCAGGACCGGCCCCGATCTCGTTGTCAATAAAGTCCAGCCATTTGGAGAGGTTGTCCGGATTACCGAGATTATTACTCAGCCAATCCTTTACCTGCAGATAGGTTTCCAGGGCTATATCGATATTGGAATCATAATAGTAAAAAAGCAGTTCGTCGGGACTGAAATTAATGAACACGGATAAGTCCAGGTGATGTTGATTTTCCTTATTTAGAAGGGTTTCAATCATGACAGGCCTCCTTATTTTGTTTTATCGCAATGATTTCTATAAATTACCATAAAATCCTTCTTTTCCTATATGAATTTAATTGAGAAAGGATAAAAAATCTGAGCACAAATTAGGATTCAATCGGGCATCATAAAATTGGCTAGTAAAAATTGAGGGGTTAAGGAGGCTAACTTTTATGAAGAAAAAAAACCGCCAGGCTAAGAAGGTGCTGACCGAAAGGGATTTACTTAAAATTGAAATCGCCCAGGAACTTGGCTTGTGGGAGAAAATTCAACAAGATGGATGGGAATCCCTGACCAATGCGGATTGCGGAAGAGTCGGCGGTATTATGCGAAAAAAGCTGAAGCAGCAAAGGTCACAGCCATAGAAAAATCAGTGGCTCTCCTTTTGTTTTCAAATTTCTTAGGCAGGGTTCAACACGGGTAAAATATTTTAATCTATAATATTGGTTAAATCTTGGATTCAAATTTTGGGGAGCGAACCATGTCAAAGGGATTTGTTCATTTACACAATCATTCTGAGTACAGCCTTCTCGATGGAGCCTGCCGGATCAAGGACCTGGTTAATCGGGCGGTGGAATTGGAGATGCCAGCCATTGCGATCACCGATCACGGGGTTCTCTATGGCATTATGGATTTTTACCGGGAAGCTAAGAAACGGGACATTAAGCCAATCATTGGCTGCGAAGTCTATGTAGCGCCAAGAAGCCGATTGGACAGGGAATCCCGCCTTGATGAGCGCAATGCCCATCTAACTTTATTATGCAAAAACACTACCGGATACAGAAATCTCACTGAGATGGTCAGCCGGGCCTTCATCGAAGGTTTTTATTATAGGCCCCGGATCGATCTTGAGCTGTTGGAGCGATATAGTGATGGGCTGATTGCTTTAAGTGGCTGCCTGGCAGGGGAGATACCACAATTGATCGTTGCCGGTAATTCAGATGAAGCATTGGCAGTAGCCGTTAAATATCAGAAGATTTTCGGGCCGGGTAATTTTTATCTGGAGGTCCAGGATCATGGCCTGGAGATGGAAAAAAAGGTTTGCCAGGTTCTGTTTGAAATTAGTTCGCAAACCGGTATCCCAGTAGTATCTAGTAACGACGCTCATTACATACGCCGGGAAGATGCTGCCGTCCATGATGTGCTCCTCTGTATCCAGACCGGCAAGGTAGTTTCCGATCAGGAACGCCTGCGCTTTAGCGGCAGTGAATTCTATCTTAAGACCGAGACAGAGATGCGCGATCTATTTCGCGATCACCCGGAAGCGGCTGATAACAGTGTCGTAATTGCCGGGCAATGTAACCTGGACTTCACTTTCGGGGAATTTCATCTGCCTTATTTTGCTATCCCAGATGATTACAGCCCGGAAAGCTATCTGGAAGAGTTAACCTGGCAGAAATTCGCTCTTCGTTATCCGCAGCCTGAACCGGAAGTCACCGATAGGCTTGGCTATGAACTGCAGATGATCAAACAGATGGGATTCGCCGAGTATTTCCTGATAGTTCAGGATTTGGTCAACTGGGCTAAAAACAACAACGTACCGGTAGGCCCGGGAAGAGGTTCAGCCGCCGGCAGTTTAGTATCATATGTACTTGGTATCACCACTATTGATCCCCTCAAGTATGACCTGCTGTTCGAACGTTTTTTGAATCCAGAACGGATCAGCATGCCGGATATCGATATCGACTTCTGTTTTGAAAAAAGGGATAGAGTAATTCAGTATATTGTTGATCGCTATGGGGCGGATAAGGTTGCCCAGATTATAACCTTTGGTACCATGGCTGCCCGGGCAGCGATAAGAGATGTGGGCCGGGCCCTGGATATACCTTACGGGAATGTGGACCGGATAGCCAAGATGGTTCCTACCGAGCTGGGGGTAACCATAAAGCGAGCCCTGGAGATATCTCCGGATCTAGCTGCGGCCTATCAGAATGACTATGACACCCGCCGCATCATCGATATTGCCCTGGCTATTGAGGGAATGCCGCGTCATGCATCCATTCATGCCGCGGGAGTAGTAATAGGGCGGGAAAGTCTAAGTTCATTATTGCCGCTCCAAAAGACAACCGATAACCATATAATTACCCAGTTTGCTAAAGAAACGGTCGAGGACATTGGCCTGCTGAAAATGGATATCCTTGGTCTGCGCACCTTAACTGTTTTGGACCGGGCCCTGGATATAATTAAGAAGACCCGGGGAGTTGCCATCGATCTTTACGACATTCCCCTGGATGATAAAACCGTTTTTCATTTACTCCAGGATGGCGATACTATTGGGGTATTCCAGCTGGAAAGTGATGGCTTAAGACGGATTTTGCGGGATATGCAGCCTAACCGATTTGAAGACCTGATTGCGGTAATTGCTCTTTATCGGCCGGGTCCGCTGGGCAGCGGTATGGTTGAGGATTTTATCAACCGCAAACAAGGCCGGCAGCAGGTTGATTACCAGCATCCGGCCCTGGAGTCGATTTTGGAAGAAACTTATGGAGTTATTCTCTACCAGGAACAAGTCATGCGGGTAGCCAGCGATCTGGCCAGCTTCAGCATGGGCGAAGCGGATGTGCTGCGCCGGGCTATGGGCAAGAAAAAAGCCAGTGAAATCATGGCTATGCGCGACAAATTTGTCCGGGGGGCGGCCGATAATAATATCGATGCTGACCTGGCCGGGCACCTTTTCGATATTATGGAGAGTTTCGCCGGTTATGGTTTTAACAAGAGCCATTCCGCGGCCTACGCCATGATTACTTACCAAACTGCTTATCTGAAAACCTATTATCCAGTCGAGTACATGTGTGCCTTCTTGTCCAGTGTTATCGACCATCAGGACCGGGTAGTATTCTATATCAAAGAATGTAAGAAGATGGGCATATCGATTCTCCCCCCGGACATAAATGAGAGCTTTGAGAATTTTACCGTTTCCGCCGGAGGAATCCGGTTTGGCTTGGGAGCTATCAAAAATGTGGGTATAAATGCGGTCAAAGCAATAGTTCAAGCCCGCCGGGAGGGCAGGTTCAGTTCATTTTTCGATTTCTGCCAGCGGGTGGATCTAACCCAGATAAACAAGCGCATGCTGGAAAACTTGATTTATGCTGGTTGTTTTGATTCGCTGGGGCAGACGCGTAAACAGGTTTATTCGATCATGGATGAGTCTTTGATCCTGGCCGCCCAAATCAAGCAGGCCAGCAATGGCGATCAGCTTTCCCTTTTTGGAGATACAGTCAGTATGGTCGAAGAACCGGTGGCAGTGGTTAAAGGTGAATGGGATAATCAGGAGAAACTGAGCCGGGAGAAGGACGTTCTTGGATTCTATGTATCGGCCAATCCCCTGGACAGATATCGTGAAATAATGGATTTAGTCACTACCAACGAAATAGCCGCCATAGATTCGAACGGTGATCAGGAATACCTCCGTTTAGCAGGGATACCGGTAAACTTGAGTAAAAAGATCAGCCGCAAAGGTGATCCCTATGCCCGCTTTTTCCTGGAGGATTTAAGCGGGCGCATTGAGGTTTTATTGTTCCCCGGCTCCTATCGGCAGTGCATTAACCAGATTCAGCCGGATGTCGCTATTTTGGTGGAGGGATTTTTGGATCGACGAGACGATCAGCCCAAAATATCCCTGCGGCGAGTACAGGAATTAAAGGAACATATCAAGGAGATGCATGTCCGTCTGTTTTCGGACAGTAACGATGCCCAGACCAGGACCAATTTACTGAATATAATCAAGGGGTACCCGGGTAACGTGGAAGTATGTTTGCACCTGCCTAATAAAAGTGTGCGGGTTTTGGATGAGCAATACGATGTGGGGGTTAACCGTGAATTAAAGGCGAGGTTAGAGGATCTGTTGGGTAAGAATAATGTCTGGTTCAGCTAAGGAGGCGTAACGAATGAATCAAGATTATATTGGAGAAGACTATATTGTAGTTAAGGCACTCGAAAATGGTGTAACTATAATCGGTCTGACCCGCGGCCAGGACACCAAATTCCACCATACCGAAAAGTTGGACAAAGGGGAAGTGATGGTGGTCCAATTTACTGCCCATACCTCGGCAATGAAAATCAGGGGAAATGCAGAAATAACGCACCGCTATGGCCAGACTGTCAGCGAAAGCACCAAAAGATAAATGACTTTGGGGGTATAGCGTTGGAGAGACTGGCGGTTCTAACCAGTGGTGGGGATGCATCGGGAATGAATGCAGCTATACGGGCTGTCGTTCGTACAGCCATATATAGGGGGCACGAAATATATGGTGTGCATCAAGGTTTTGCCGGACTCCTAAACGAGGAAATTGAACCGATGACGGCGGGATCAGTGGCTGACATAATCCACCGCGGCGGAACAATCCTGCAAACATCCAGGTCAGAAGATTTCAGGACACCGGAGGGGCAGGAAAAAGCTGCCGCTTTGTTGAGGGAGAGAAACATAGGGCATCTGGTGGTCATAGGCGGGGACGGGAGTTTTTCCGGGGGGTGCGCGCTCTCCAGACTTGGCATCAATGTGATTGGTATCCCTGCTACCATAGATAATGACCTTCCTTTTACGGCTTCCATTGGTTTTGATACCGCAGTAAATACAGTTCTGGGCGCCATCAATCGATTGCGGGATACGGCCAGCAGCCATGGCCGTATTTTTATTATAGAAGTAATGGGCAATGATTGCGGCGAGATAGCCCTGGCGGCAGGTTTGGCCGGTGGAGCTGAGTCGGTCTTAATACCGGAAATGCCGCCCGATCTGGAACAGGTGGTCAGGAAAATCAATCAGGGTATTGAGCGCGGCAAGCTGCACAGTATTATCATAGTAGCTGAGGGTGTCTACCCGCCGATGGAACTCAAAGATTTTATACAAACCGAGACCGGCCATGATACCAGGGTGACAATCTTGGGGCACATACAGCGGGGAGGAACCCCTACCGCGGTGGATCGCATAATGGCTTCGGGAATGGGTAAACATGCCGTCGACCTCATATGCAAAGGTGAACGGAATGTGATGGTAGGCGGGGACCATAATAGATATTATACGGTGCCGCTGGAAAAAGTGATTGAAAGCAAAAGGCAGCCGGATTTGGAGATGTACGAGATAGTCGGCATGTTATCAATATAGTGGAGGGAAACAATGCGCAAAACCAAAGTTATCTGTACAATTGGACCAGCCAGTGAAAACCCGGAGATTATGTCTAAACTGATCAAGCAGGGAATGAATGTGGCCCGACTGAATTTCTCTCACGGAGAACACGCCGAACACAAAGCTCGAATCGATAACCTGCGCCGAGTGGCTGCTGAATTGGACCAGCCCCTGGCGATAATGCTGGATACTAAGGGACCAGAAATCAGAACGGGTTTGTTGAAGAACAAAAAGGTACAACTACAGGCCGGGCAAAAGTTTATTCTGACCACGCGTCCGGTTCCAGGGGATGAGAATGAGGTGTGGATTAGTTATGCTCATTTACCTGGTGAGGTTAATCCCGGGATCTCTATTCTGTTAGCTGACGGCCTGATAAACCTGGAGGTTGAATCAGCCAATTCTACAGATATAATCTGCCGGGTGGTCAATGGCGGGGAATTGGGTGAGAAAAAAGGGGTAAATGTTCCGGCAGTTAGAATCAATTTGCCGTTCTTGAGTGACAAGGATATCGCCGATGTAAACTTTGCCATCGATGAACAGCTGGACCTTATTGCTGCTTCTTTTG
>CAZOZX010000019.1:0-26938 GCA_964584415.1 uncultured Syntrophomonas sp. | reverse complement strand
TCATCCTGGGTTGTTTTATCAAAGTAGGGAAGTTGTCTTAGGGATTCACCATCCGGAGAAATATGCGGGTCAAGAAGCCCGGCGTGCATACCGGCAGCTATAACCGAGGTGTGGCTTCCACCGTAGTCAAAATAAACATAGTTCTTCACAAAAACACACCTCCTTCGCTTTTTCTAGGTTTCCCGAAGGAGGCTGTCTTATACCGTTGCAAAGGCCAGGCTATATCTTTACGGTTTCAAACGCTGGTACTCCAATATGATCATAGCCAGTATGATGACATCGAAAATAACTATAAATAACATGATCAGCGAATGACCATGAATGTAGCTGAAAAGTTCAAAAATGATGAATAAGCCAAAAACCGCAACGCCTACAGGGAAGGCCCATAATTTGCGCTCCAGCAGCAATACTATGATAACCAGCTTGGTAATCCCATGCAAAAGCATGTAAGCACCGACCAGATGCTGGGAACTGCTGGAGAAATTTTGGCCGAAGGTAATCAAATAATTCATCAGCGGATCATCGGGATCCTCACTCAGCTCGGGCAGGGCAATCATAAGTATAAAGCGGTTAACCCAGTAATGACTTATGAAAGTCATAAAGAAGCCGCCGATAATTTCCACCACTGCATTCAAAGCCTTGAGACCCAGGCCGCCGAAAAATCCAATATTTATTAAGGTGTCTGCCGTAATAGCTTTTTTCATTATTACATCTTAGCCTAATCAGAGTATTTTTCAATATATTCTACTACATTATTTGCCATTAACTTACAGCCTCATTTATTGATACGCCATCTTGGCTATTATTATGGCGATTATAATGATCCACAATGCTACAATCGGAATTGCATAAAACCACTTTTTCGGCTTACCATCCTTCCACAATGACTGGGCTTCCGTCTTGCAGGCAGTCATGATATCCGGGGGTATAAGTTTAATAGTCAGCCCGGCCAGTAACGGTAAAATGATAATATCATCAAGATAGCCCAGCACCGGTATGAAATCGGGAATAATATCGATGGGCGACAAGGCATAGCCTACCGTTAGAGCAGCTGCCACTTTGGCAACAAGAGGCGTGTCCTTTCTTTGCATGGCAATAAACAAAGCGGGCAAGATTATCTTTACCGCTTGTGCTCTTTCCCGGAGATTCAAATTTATATCTCTCCATGTTTTCAAGAGTTGGGGACTCTTCCCGATCAGGTCTGAGCATTGGTATCCCATCACTATGATATCATACTTCAGCATCCGCCAACGTTTACTATCACTCGTACCAGGGCTGGCAGAAGGGGCTGCTGGTTCAGCGCAACACAAATAGATTCGGTTTAGTGTTTAGCAATCGTAAGTCTTGATCCCGATTGTACGGCAGTCGACAACAATTGAGAGACTTCCCGCATCTGTTCTGTTATTCTTTAGTGAAAACTTACCCGTAATACTGATGTTTTAAATGAGGAGACCTTATGTCCAACTATCCGGTGAGAAGGCGCATCGCCCACACCGCTCTTATACTTACAATCGCGGCTATTATATCACGCTTCCTGGGATATATGCGTGACGCCGTCCTTTATGCCCAATTCGGGCAGAATCGTATAACCGACGTATACCAGGCGGCTTTCTCTGTGCCTGACTTTTTCTACATAGTCCTGGTAGGCGGTGCTCTGAGCTCTGCATTTATACCGGTCTTCAGCAGTTATCTGGCCACTGACCGGGAAGAGGAAGCCTGGTACGTCGCCAGCTGCATTTTCAACCTGATCTTTGTCATCCTGCTCACGGTCATTTTTCTGGGGATGATATTTACACCCCAATTGGTTGGCATTCTGGTTCCTGGTTTTGACGCTGCTTCTATTGCTCTTACCGTGCAGCTAACCCGGATTATGTTTGTCCAGACCCTGTTCTTAGGATTAGCCGGTATCATGATCGGCATTTTGAACTCCTACCAACGATTTTCCGGCAATGCTCTAAGTGCCGTTTTATATAATATACCGGTTTTATTGGTCGGGTTTTTCCTGTTCCTGCGCCCTGATCTGCTGGCCCGGCCTACTCAATCCATTACCTATTATTGCTACGGTGTAGTCGCTGGCGCGGTCCTCAGTCTGTTAGTACAACTGCCTTACCTGATTAAGAATGGTTTGCGTTATCGCCTGGTTCTCGACCTAGGGCACCCGGGAGTAAGGCAATTTGGATTTTTGGTGTTCCCGGTCCTGATTAGCCAATCGGTGGCTTATTTTAATACCTTTGTCACCCAGAACCTGGCTTCCGGTCTGGCCAGCGGTGATCTGGCCGCCCTGCGCCTGGCTTTGCGCATCATGCAAATCCCGCTGGGCCTTTTTGCTCTGGCCATTGGTACCGCTATCTTCCCCACCATGACCGAGCAAGCCGCGCGAAAAGAATGGGATAAATTAAGGAATAGTGTGGCTATGGGCATCAAAGCGACCAACTTTTTGACTATCCCGGCAGCAGTAGGGTTGGTAGTTCTAGGTCTGCCCCTTACCCAACTCCTTTTTGAATTTGGCCAATTCAGCGCTCAAAACTCAGTTCTGACTTCCGGGGCATTATTTTTCTATTCATTCGGAATTATTGGCTATTCGGCCGAAATCATGTTGATACGCACCTTCTATGCGATAAAAGACACGACTACCCCGGTCCTGGTTACCATCGTCATGATATTTTTGAATATTTTGATGAGTATATGGCTGGTCAAACCCATGGGTTTGAATGGTCTAGCCCTGGCCTATTCTCTGGCGGGGGTTTTTGAAACGGCGGCTCTTCTCCTGATACTGCGCATCAAGACCGGACAGGTCGGTGGGATGAGCATCTTGGTTTCCGGGACCAAGACTATCTTCGCTTCGTTATTAATGGGATTGGTCAGTTATTATTGCCTGCACCTGATTCAAAACTTGTTGGGGACTGCCACCAAGCTTTCTCAGTTAGCAGCCGTCGGAGGCGGTATTATGACCGGACTCATAGTCTACTTTGTTATTACCTATATGCTCAGAATGGAAGAAGCCGATCTGGCCTGGGGCATGGTGGGGCGGATTTTTAATTCCCCGCATTAGAAGTGGCCGTGAGGATCAGAAATGTTGGATGCCTTTTCAGACTGATTCCTGCTCCGTGGTATATACCAGGCCAAGTGTACCCAAACCTGTATGCAGCCCGATTACTGGTCCGATTGTGCAAATACTAATCGGGCAATTATAATCCTTCAACAACCTGTCCTTTAGCCCCTGGGCTTTTTCCGGGGCATTTATGTGATGGATAACTATTTCCTGCAATCCGTATTGCTGAGTATCGGTTTCCAGTAACTTTACCATACGGTCGATCGCTGCTGAGGTGCCGCGATTCTTACCCCACAGGTGAGTCATCCCATTCTTCATATCTACGGTTAAGATCGGGCGCACCTTCAGAATAGCCCCCAACAATGCCGAAGCCGTTCCGATGCGGCCTCCCTTTTTCAGGTATTCCAGGGTTTCCGGCACAAAATAAAAATGCACTCGGTCGCGGACATCAATAGCGGCCTGAATAACCGCGTCTAAACCGGCACCCTCCCGTGCGCGCTGCGCGGCCGCCACCACTTGCAGCCCCAGTGCCATACAATTGGTACGGGAATCCAAGACCTCAATGCGACCGCTTGTTTCCTGCTCCAATTGTTGCTTTATACCCAAGGCGGTTTGATAGGTTCCGCTCATGGCTGAGGATATGAAAATAGCCAGGACCTGATCACCAGAATCGATTATTTCTCTGAAGGTTTTATAGAGCTCACCGTTGGAAGGCTGAGACGAAGTCGGTATTTCACCGGTCCGCTCAATCTTGCGGTAAAAGTAATCGTAATCAACCTGGGTTTCCACGAATGACTCGTCGCTGAAGTGCACACTTAAAGGTACAACCCTGATACCCAGCTCTTCTTGCTGGCCTGACTCAATATAGGCAGTACTGTCGGTTATTACTTTTACGGCCATGTTTGCATCCCCTCTGAATATTCATAAATATTTCCTGCTCCTATTAATTTTTGCACATCGAATTAAAGCCAGCAAGCGCTTACCTTGTGGGTAATAAATAACGGAGGAGCTCCAACATAATTTTTTAGAGCACCCTCCGTTTTAATCAATGATCAGGCAGAATACTGGTTCTTAATAAAATCTAAACATGAACGGAAATATGAAGGCTACGAACGCGGTCCATATCAGATAAACGTATAGATAATCGGTCTGCCATTTTTCCAGTCGAGCGAAATTAAATTTCTTACGGAAATACCCAACATACATCCAGGCCAGCCCACCCAGGTTGCCTAGTAAAGCCAGGTTCTCACCTAAAGCCGCCAGCTTGTTGGGAGTAATCCCAAAGGTCGATAAACGAAAGAGTATGGCTGATAATGCAATTCCGTCGATGACCAAAGCTGCCAGAATGAGGGCCAAATTCAAATAATCGAAAAGATGCGGCGGCTGGTTAACATCCCGGGCGGAAATCACATATAGAACCAATCCCAGCACCAGCGCCAGCATGAAATCAAAACCAATCAAAAACTCTCTTTCCATAAACGGGCTGCGACCTGTGACGATGATAGTCCCGAGGAACACCGCCATGGTTATCAAAAACAGAGGGCTGAATATTTTCGCCAGGATGGGGGCAAAGTTTTCCACCACGCTTCTTTTGGCTTCAACCAGATAAACTGTAATCATAGCGGCGGCACAGCCTCCGTAAATTACCAGGTACTCTTCCATGAACCATTCGGTGTCAATATTGATAGCTTCAAAAATAACTGAGGTGAATCCGCCCAGTACCATAACCCCAGCCATCACTAATACTCCATAAATAAAGGCTTCGCCGGTGAAGCGAATGAAATTCATCCTTCCCTGGCTCTCCCGCCAGCCCCGGCCCATGTATGCTGCTCCTGCAATCAGCCATAAAAACAGGGGCAGGTGCAAGCCACTTAGATAGGCCGTGTTATGGGGGGCAAATGATGGGTAAATATTGATTATGACAGCCGCAGCCGCGAAAATCCCCAGGACAGCCATCGAGAACTTGCGGCCCGCTTGCCTTTTGATCAGGAAAAAGGCAGCGATAAATGGCAGTATAAATAGACTAAGGTTTCTTACCCAAAATAGGTCTGATCCCGGGTCGGAAAATCCCAGCCCAAACAACTCCGGTATTTTTATAAGGGTACCGGCCAACAGAGCAAAAATGATTACCAGGGTAATATCACGCCGGTTCTGTTGGCGGGATTTAGGGTCGACTCGATCGATAAACAAGTGCCGCCATAGGTTTTCGGTGTTGACCTTGGCGAACTCATTAGAAATCGAATCTACATTCCCCAACCGTTTGACACTTATTAGAAATGATTCGTCAGGGGACAGCCCGGCGGTAGCCAAGTCCTCGATCTCGTCCCGTAAATGACCTTCCAATTCAATAAGATCAGATTCAGTAAAATTACCCCGGGTTCTCAGATGATCGCTCCACGAGCGGATCTGGGTTTCCAAGTCAAACATAGTAAACCTCCTTAGAATTAACCTTCATTACTCCAGCTCCTGGACAGAGCCGAGTGTACCAGTTCCCATTGTTGCCTTTGCAGTTCCAATTCCTGTCGTCCTCGCTCCAAAATCCGGTAGTATTTGCGCTGCCGGCCAGCTTGAGATTTATCCCAGTAGGATTCAATCAACTGCTGTTCCTCCAGGCGATGCAAAACCGGGTAAAGCATACCTTCGGTCCAAACCAGCTGGTTTTCCGACATCTCCTTGACACGTTTGATAATCGCATAACCGTAACTGTCGTTTTCCCTGAGAATAGCCAGGATTAGGGGGGTGGCCGAGGCCGCAATCAAGTCCTTCGATATATTCATTCAATCCCCCCTCTTATACCTAATAGTTCTATGTATGTATTTTATATTATGCCTAGCACTTCTATGTATGTCAACAAAATATTTTATCTGGCTTCTGGCAAATCTTGCAGATCAATTTCAAACGTTTCGCCATTGAACAACGACTCAAGCAGGTTCCTTGCTACCTGCCGGTCTGCTTCCCAATAACTGGCCCCGGAAAAGGGATCAGCATAGGCACGTCCCGGCAAGGTCTGAGTCACAATATCGTCTTCATCTAAGGCAATCATGATATTGGCAAGGTATAACATGTCGGTGACCGAAAGGTTGGTTTGCACATTCTGGCGCAAGGCGGCCAATAATTCAGGTATCTTATCAATAGAATCGCTTTGCAGGATCTGGTGAGCCAAGGCTTTAATCAATTTCTGCTGGCGCTGGGTACGCCCGATATCCCCATCCAATCGTCCCCGGTAGCGGGCATATTTCAGAGCTTCCTTACCGTTCAAGCGCTTATATCCTTTGGTAAGGTAGACTCCGGAAGCAGGGCTGGATAGATTGATATCCACATCAATGTATACCCCACCCAATATATCTATCATTTTTTCGAAACTGGAAAAGTTAGTAAGCACGTAGTAATCCACATTAGTACCCAATAATTTGCCTACCTCTTTGCAGGTGGCCTCCGGCCCCTGCAGCTGGGTAACCATATTGATCTTCTGGCTTGCGTTGGGTGATGTAATGCGTGTATCACGCGGTACCCATACCATGACGGCTTTATTGAGTGCGCGGTTATAACTGCTTAATATAATGGTATCACTACGGGCGTTTGTCTCGTCCGGACGCGCATCAATGCCCAATAGCAGAATATTTACAGGCTTACCGCCCTTCAACATCTCCCGCACCGATAAGGGCAATACCTTCCCTATATTCAGGAGAGTCAAAATTACCACCAAAACCACTGCTATAAGGGCCACTAAAATTCTATTCATTATTAGTATTCCTCTCGATTCAAAATACTAATAATAGCTATGCAGGGATGAATTTCGATATTCAGATTGGCTGATGAGGATCAGGGTGGATCCGAAACTGCAGGCGGAATAAACGCAGTATGGGCACCAAAAGAAACGACCCGGTCCAATTTGTTTGGATCAGGTCGTCTAATTTCCCACTGTTACTGTCCCAAATTAACTAAGCTCTTTTTTAGGCTGGTCATCCAAGTCGCCGGCTTGAGCCCGTTTAAAGCTGTTCATCGCCTTTCCTATAGACTCTCCAACCTGCGGTAGTTTGCCGGGACCAAATATAATCAGCACCACGGCCAGAATGAGTATTAATTCCCAAGGGCCTACATTTCCAAACACTGTAACAACCTCCATAACGTAATATAGTGTACCGAATACATGCGGCTTTAGCCCCACGAGGTTCAGCAGCGGCGCTACGCACTCCGAGCTTTCTTGTCAGTATACATAATGGTGTCAACATGCTTCATGAAATCACTGGACTTCATGGATGATTTCCAGTCATACAAGTCATAGCCTATGCTGAAACTTAACTTATACGGTTTTTGCCCTTCCAGGTTGAACTTTTCAACATTGCTTCGTATTCTGGCCACAGCTCGTTCCAGCAATTCACGGTTGTTAATATCAAGGATGACAAAAAACTCGTCTCCACCGTAGCGGGCTACGAAATCATCCCGGCGCACGCTTTTTCTTACTATATCAGCTGAAATTTTCAGGGCATCATCACCTACATCATGCCCAAATTTATCGTTAATGTGCTTGAATTCATTGACATCGATCAAAATAGCCGAAAATGACTTGGCCTCCGTACTGTTACGTATTTTATCCTTTATGTAATTATCCAGCTGCCGCCGGTTGAATATCCCGGTCAGATAATCGGTGTTCATGCCATGCAGCTGAATATTCCAGTATATTATCAGCAGCGACAACATCATCCCTATCCAGGCTAAAGAATAACCGTAATATAGGGCCTGAATGGCTGCGCCAACCATGGGCAGCCAAACAAATAACAACATTGAATAAAAATGAGTTCTCTTAATTAACTTTCCATTGAATAAAATGAATATGGCGGAAAATATCAGCAAACCGAAACAAATGGCTACATGGACCCAATAATAATCTCCGCGATGGTATTGGTTGTATTCATCGACATTGAAATACCAGCCGGTGTGAAGGCTTATTACCGACAGAGCAGCGTTGATGAGGAAAATGACGAGCAGAAGATAATTGATTTTTTTTATCCTATCTTCATCATGATAAACCTGAAAATTGACATATAAAATCCATAGTATAGCAGCCACCGGCGCAAACATATAAAGCATAAGGTTGAACATGAGATTGCCTAGAAAGGGCGCGTATCCCGGCAATCCATTTACAGCCCAGCCGGATAGGTCCAGCACCAAAAGAATAATATTGGTTTGAACCAGCTGAATGTATAATTTGAAATCGGTGAAAACATATTCAAGATGTCCAAAAGAATTTAGGTATATCAGTATTAGTATCAATAAGGATAAAAGGCTGGCATCAAAGGTTTTTAGAGCTGTCATAATTACCTCTGCAAAGTCATATTTTTTCGTTCATCGAGTCTTATCTAAGGGGGTCCCAGTGATGCTTTTGAGGTGACCTAGGAGCCTGATTATGTGCAATTTCAATATAATTGTTCCTGATTCCTTATGATTCTCCATTATGCTGTAACAAGGTGATAGAAACAAGGGGTATTTAGACAAAATCAACAAAAAATCGCTGAGCCCAAAAAGAACTACTCGGGTCCAGCGATTAAAGGTTTACACTAAAATTATACCTTCAGATTGAAAACTACACCTGCCTCAAATGCGTCAGCAGGCTACGGCTTTGCAGTAGGCTGATTTTGATTTTTGACTGCTATATTTCTGCCAACTTTATTAATTACCACTTCGTAACTGGTACATCCACTCTCAATTTTTTCCCTCACCTGCCGGGCTACTCTTATATATTGTATTTCGGGAATAGCCCTCAGGATCTCCAGATCAAAGATCACAATGACCTTATTTTCCGCCTGGGCAATTCGGAAATTGCGAATAGCAATGTCTTTAGTCATATCTTCGATACAGGCTTCTATTTCAGCCTTGGCCTTGGCGATTACATAGTCATCAGTAGAAATGGGATCCATATGGACCACGATATCAATGCCCAACTCATCAGCAATTCTGTGTTCCAGGGTGTCAATAGAAGAATGCACTTCTACAATGTTCATGTAGTCCGGTACTTCGGCGTGGATTGAGGCCATAACCCGATTGGGTCCATAGTCGTGTAACTCCAAATCGTGGGTACCTACCACATGTTTACCGGCGCTGACTATCTCAGTAATGCGGGCCGCCACCACCGGGTCTGGAGCCGATCCCAACAGTAGGCTCACCGTATCACGGGCGATGTCAAAACCCGCATAAAGAATGAATAACGATATGGCCATCCCGACCAGCCCATCCATGGGAAAATCCACAAAACGTCCCAACACCATTGTCACTAATACCAGGCTGGTAGCGATGCTGTCATTCAAACTATCATAAGCCGTACCGCGGTTGATCCCGGACTTGATTTTTCTGGCTATATAAAGGTTGTAAGAGAACATCCAAAGTTTGACCAGTACTGACAAGCCCAGGATAATCAAGACTGTATAGCTGAAAATCACCTTTTCGGGATGAATCAGTTTATTGAATGAATCCCGCAGCAGTTCAATACCAACCCCGAAAATTATTAAAGCTATGACCAGGGAAGCCAAATATTCAAACCGTCCATGCCCGTAGGGATGCTCTTCATCAGGCGGTTTGGTGCTCAGCTTGGCGCCCAGGATTGCAACCAGTGAAGATCCCATATCGGTCAGATTGTTAAAGGCATCGGATATGATGGCGATGCTGTTTACCAACAGTCCGGCCGAAAGCTTGGCAGCAAATAACAGCGCGTTGCAGCAAATCCCGATAATCCCCGAGAGGATGATATAGGACTCCCGGACCTTCTTGTCGATTACATTTTCATAGTCCATCACCCAGTGGCGGATAATGAATTTGATCACAGGTTTGGCTCCTTAACTTTCCACTAAAATGATCAATCTATTATATATTATATGGTAAATCCTCTCGTGTAATTAGATATCAATTAATCAGTCCTTATTCTGAACATAATTTATAATCGCAACCGTCGCCGTGATCGTAATCGCTACGGCAGCGGTGATAAACAGCACGGGAGCCGCCATATTGTCAATATTGCTGGTGCTGAAATTAGCCGTCTTGAGCAAAAATACTACCGCAAAGCCCATCCCTACTGCGATCAAAGTAGTCAATATAGTGCGCAGGGCGGTTCTTTCCTTCCCAGCCGAAGGTCCTACGTAAGCATTACCGGCTATCAACCGAACCGCATAAATACCCGAGCATATCGTAAGAATAATCATGACATTAGCCGGATAACTGACCCAGCGGAATCCAAATCCATACATACCAGCATCAATCATTAACAAATAGAGCAGTAACAAAAAGCATTGGTTGCCGATTTGGTTCCTTTTGTTCAACTGCATTTCATCAAGTCCATTTTTATTCATGGTTATCCCCCTCCCAGAAGATGTCGTTTAAGGTCCTGCCCAGCACTTTACAAATTGCGATGCATAATTTAATGGTGGGATTGTAATCCCCGCTTTCAATGGCATTAATGGTCTGGCGAGTCACACCGACCGCATCGGCCAAATCCTTTTGGGACATGTCCTTGGCCGCCCGGGCTGACTTTAATTTTAGATTTTTACCCAACCTATCACCCCTGACTTCACATCGCTTGCTGAAATCAGTGTATTATATATATGATAATATGTCAATTATATTTTACACTTTATTTGTTTCAAGCAGTCTCTGGAAAAAAACCTTCCCTGCAGGGCAAGACGAAAAAGCCGCCAACATAATGTTTACGGCGAGGATTTGAGTTGGGTTAGGTTTATAATCCACTCGTCACCTATATAAAAATTTCCGGTTCCTTTCTAATCGCACTAAAATCATTGATCAGCATTTGCCTTATCTTGTCGATCCGTTCATGACTGATAGAAATAGCACTAACCGGGCATCTTTTCACACAACTACAGCACAGAATGCATTTACCTGCATCTATGTCGTTAAAATTATTCCAATTTATGGCCTGCATAGGGCATTGTTCCGCACACATCCCGCACTGGGTACAACTCTGATTGATTTTGGGGGCGATCAGCAATTGGGGAGCGCGGTCTTTATAAGGGGAATTTCCCTTAACCATTAACCGGGAAACAGCGGATATGTCTTTTAAGGTGGCCAGCTTAGCGTTAATTCTTGCGCCGAAATCACGGGCCGCCTCTAGATCGTCCCGGTCGGGCCTGCCGGTGGCTACTTTATTGGTGTAGGAATGCTCTCCGATAAAGGCTGCCCCGGCAATACCGATAAAACCATTAGGTTCCAATATATCCTGCAGTTCCCGCAAGGCATCATCGTAATCGCGGTTACCGTAAACCACCACCAGGACCGCAGGAGTATTTTGCCCTTTTACCTGAGCCAAATAATCAGCCAGAAAATTAGGGATCCTGCCCCCATACACTGGTGAGCCCACAATAACCACATCGTTTTGGCCATAGTTCACCTCCCGCGCCCGGTAAAAAGGCATGGTTAGATCATATTCCTTAGCGCGGGCACCTATACCCTCCGCAATAGCTTTTACCACCCGGGCAGTGGTGCCGGTGGCGCTAAAATAAAGCAAGTGCAGCTGTCTATCCATCAACCCGCTCCCTTTTATTATTCCCCGATTATTTTGATCAGTACCCGTTTGTCCCTTTTGCCATCAAACTCAAAATAGAATATCTGCTCCCAAGTTCCGAAATCGAGTTTGCCATTAGTGATCGCCACTACTACCTCTCGCCCCATAATGGTCCGTTTCATGTGGGCATCCGCATTATCCTCAAAGCCGTTATGGCGGTACTGGCTGTAGGGCTTTTCCGGAGCCAGCTTCTCCAACCACACCTCATAATCGTGGTGTAAGCCACTCTCATCGTCATTGATAAATACGCTGGCGGTGATGTGCATGGGATTAACCAGTACCAGACCTTCTTTGACACCGCTCTCGTTTACAGCCTGCTGGACCTGGCGGGTTATGTTCTGCAGCCCCCTGCGGGCAGGAATGTGTATATGCAATTCTTTACGGTAAGATTTCATTTGCTGACCTCCGGTTAAATTTTATTCTATTATACCCGAGCCAATGAATTGCTTGGTTGGGATTGCTCATCCAGAAATGAGTAAAGGACCAACGTCTATATATGATAGAGTTGGCCCTTTACTTTTGTGTGGTACTTATCGCTTGAGTACCTCCTTTTGGAATTTACCCTGTGACCTGGCGTCACCTCCTCAGACCTGAAATCTGATTAGAACGCTCCGGGGATTTCTACTCCCAAACAGTCATACCGTAAGATATTTGGTTTTAGAGTATCCTTGAAAAATCTCTTCTCGCTGATCTTCTTAACTAACCCTTGCCCTTTGATTTCCGTTTAAGCCTTTTGCCTATACTTGATCTGGGTTTTTTCCAGCAACACCTCGGTTGGTATGACTGCCGGGAATTTAGTAATCAGATTTTTGAAAAGAATCTTCCTCATTTCCCCGCTTCAGGGTACAGGTCAGTACTTCGGCATTTGCCTTTTCCTGGTTACCCATAATATATGCGAATACAGCCAGCAGGTCAACGATTGTGAATGTTTTCTTTTTCATATATTTATGGCGCCAATCCATTTGATCGCATTCTTAATCAAGCTTCGCCAATCCCGCCAGAGAGCGGGCTGCCAGAGCCTGATACATCTTCAATCCATATCTGTTTCTCTCTAACTGCTCCTCACTCATCTCCCGGAATTTGTTAGCCGGGGATCCCATTGCTATCTGACGGGGCGGGATGTTTACCCCCGGGGCCAACAGGCTCCCCGCGGCCAGCAAGGCTTGTTCTCCAATTTCGCAGCCTTCGGAAACGATCGCCCGCATACCGATAGTGGCATATTGCCGAACCACACACGCCCCATGCAATACGGCTCCATGCCCGATCAGAACATTGTCTTCGATCAGAGCATCCACATCAACATTAGAATGGATGATGCAGTTGTCCTGCACATTACCGCCATTGCCTATCTTTATCCAGCCAAAATCACCTCTAAGTACCGCACCAGCCCCTATATAGCAGCCTTCTCCTATTTCTACTCCGCCGATTAATACCGCCTCCGGGTGAATAAAGGAGGATTTACCTACACGAGGAAGCTTATTTTCAAACTTATAATATGCCATTTGATAACCCCTCCTGAGCTACTCGGGATTGCCCTCACTTTCTTTCTTGGCGAACTTCTCCTGCCCCATCAAAATCAAATTGGTACCGGCGGTAGCAATCAGCCGGTTCTGGCTTTTATCGAAAGCTTCACCATAAAAATAGGCCAGGGTCTGGCCTATTGATTTGACGTAGGCACGGACAACCAGTGTATCACCCACAAAAATGGGTCGCCGGTAATTAACATGCAGGTCGATGGAGGCCATATCGCGGCGATAAGTCTCCATTTGCAGCAAAGCCCCAAAGGTGTTGTCGAAAGCGGCCGACATGAAACCGCCCTGCATGGACCCACGGGGATTGGCATAGACGTCCAGTACCGGAAAGGCAATAGCCAGGCTTTCCCCTTCAATATACTCAATGAACTCAGGCTGCATAAATGACCAACAAGAAGGAATTACCCGCGGTTGAATCAACTTCTTCTCAATGGATTGCAGATCGGTATATTTTGCCAAAAACTACCCCTCCACGCTTATATTGTATTTGCAGGTACTAGTCCTCAGACTAAGATAATAGAAAGGCACAGGAGACTGGTCATCAAAACCATTATATCCCTCTGTGCCTGGTTAAAACAAAATATTATTGTATAATTACTCGACGGTCACACTTTTGGCCAGGTTGCGGGGTTTATCAACATCAGCCCCCCGGAAAATGGCCATATAATAAGAAAAGATCTGCAAAGGAACTACTGATACCAGCGGGGTCAACAGTTGATTAATATTGGGCAGCAGGATCTGTTCATCACATTCCTGGCAGGCTTCCTGCAGGTTTTCCTTGCAGACAGCCACTACCACCGCCCCGCGGGCCTTTACTTCCTTGATATTGGACATGGTTTTTTCGACCAGATTATCTTGTGTGATCAAAGCCAGGACCGGTACCCCAACATCTATCAAAGCCAGGGGACCGTGTTTGAGCTCACCGGCAGCATAAGCCTCGGCATGTACATAGGAAATCTCCTTTAGTTTTAAAGCCCCCTCCATAGCTACGGAATAATCCAGTCCCCGTCCCAGGAAGAAGGTATCAGCAACCTTCTGGTACTTCTCCGCCAACTGCTTGATTTTATCCTGCTGGTTTAATACCCACTCAACCTCTTTGTCAATCTGGCCGAGTCCAGCTACCAGATCCCTCAGTTCAGTATCGGCCAGGGTTCCCCTTTGGCGGGCTAAATGTAAGCCCAAGAGATACATCACCATCACCTGGGTAGAATAGGCTTTGGTTGAAGCCACCGCGATTTCCGGTCCGGCATGAGTGTAAATTACCCGGTCCGCCTCCCGGGCTACCGAGCTGCCGACTACATTGGTAACCGCCAGGACCTTGATTCCTTTCCGTTTAGCCTCTCTTAATACGGCCAATGTATCGGCGGTCTCGCCTGATTGGCTGATTACCATCATCAAGGAATTAGGCTGCCAGAGAATGTCCCGATAGCGAAATTCCGAGGCGATATCAGTCTCAACCGGTATGTGAGCCAATTTTTCTATGATCATACGCCCGACCAATCCGGCATGATAAGCAGTCCCGCAGGCAACGATGTAAATCTTCTCGACCCCTTCTAAAATGTCGTCGATGCTAAGGTCGGTCAAGTCAATCAGCCCATCTTTGACATTACCGCGCAGGGTTTCCTTCAATGCCACCGGCTGTTCATGGATTTCCTTGAGCATGAAGTGTTCAAAACCCGCCTTTTCGGCAGCAATCGGATCCCATGTGACTTCAAAAATCTGCTTGTCGACCAGGCAGTTCTGGGAGTCGGTAATGGTCACTGAATCGGACTTTAGAACCACAAACTCCCCGTCTTCCAGGATATAAACCCGGTTGGTTCTGCCCAGAATAGCGGGAATGTCAGATGCTAAATAGTTTTCGCCGCTGCCCAGTCCCACAATAAGCGGGCTATCCTTTTTGGCGGCAATTATTTTATCCGGCTCATCGGCACAAATTACAGCCAGGGCATAAGAACCATGAATGTCCTGTAGAGCACGCCTAACCGCAGCCTCGAGTGAACCCTCATAATACTTTTCTATCAGGTGGGCAACCACTTCAGTATCAGTCTCGGACACAAAGTCGTGTCCCTCCAGCATCAGTGTTTTACGCAAAATTGCGTAGTTCTCAATGATCCCATTATGCACCACCGCGATGCGTCCGTGGCAATCGGGATGAGGATGTGCATTATTGTCACTGGGTACGCCGTGAGTCGCCCAACGGGTATGGCCTATAGCCAGGTTGGTCGGCTCGGCTTGCCCCAGCGCTGCCACCATTTCGGTTAAACGTCCCTTTTTCTTGGTTATATCCAGTTTTCCGTCATTGTAAATCGCAATACCAGCCGAGTCATAGCCCCGATATTCGAGTTTGCTCAGGCCGTCAATAATTACCGGCACAGCATTGCCTGTGCCGATGTAACCCATGATTCCACACATTAAGGTATTTCCCCCAATTATATATATTTGGAATTGGTGGCTAAGAGGTAGATGAATTGTAACTACTTGCATAACATTTTATTGCGTATATTGCTATTCGATTTGTAGTCATGCTAACGATGGCAGCACACCGGGGGGCACCCGCCGATAACCTCGATAAACCCCCACCTCGTCACCCGGCTTATGACCATATCGCAGCCAACGCGACGGTCCTTCCTTTCTAAACCCGGGTCAGGCGCTTATTTTTCCTGGGCTTGTTTGACAGCGTTGCTTATCTCCTCAATCACCTCCTCCAACAAATATTTTTTCGGTCCCTGAGCCATAATTCTAACCAGGGGCTCAGTGCCGGAAGGTCTTACCACCAATTTGCCCATTTCTCCCAACTTGGCTTCGGCCTTATGCAAAGCCGAAGTGACCAGTTCATGAGACAGTATAGTTTCCTTATCCTCAAGCTTAATATTCACCATTAACTGGGGTAATTGATCCATTTCCCGGGCCAGCTTTGATAATGGCAACCCGGTACGCTGTATGACTTCCACTAGTTTGAGGGAAGTTAAAAGGCCATCGCCGGTAGTAGAGTGTTCGAGGAAAATAACGTGCCCGGATTGTTCTCCCCCCAGTATGGCTCCGGTTTCCTTCATTTTCTCCAGGACATACCGGTCCCCCACCTTGCAGCTTTCTACCTGGACATTCTCGCGGCGCAGGGCAATATCCAGCCCGATATTGCTCATCACCGTAGCCACAACCATAGGCGGCTTAAGCAGTCCGCGGCGGCGCAAGTCCAGACCGCATATGACCATCAGATGGTCGCCGTCAGTTTCATTGCCCAACTCATCGATCACTATGCAGCGGTCAGCGTCGCCGTCATAGGCGATACCAACATCGGCTTTGAAATGCAGTACCGCACTTTTTAACCCCTCGGTATAGGTAGATCCACAGCGATCATTAATATTAACCCCATTGGGAACATTGTTGATAGCAATAACCCGTGCCCCCAGCCGGCTCCACAGACGGGGTCCGGCCTTGTAGGCTGCACCATTGGCACAGTCCACCACTACCGTTAATTCATTCATTTTTCCATTACCCGAGTAACAGGATACCAGGTAATCCAGGTAACGATTTAGGGCCTCTTCCACATCATAAACTCTCCCAACCTCCTCGCCAGTAGGCCGGGTTAAGTCTTCAGTCCCTTCCAGGACTAACTTTTCTATCTCTTCTTCAATTTCATCGGGTAGTTTATAGCCATTGGGGCCGAAGAATTTGATCCCATTATCCTGCACCGGGTTATGTGAGGCAGATATTACTACTCCACAGGAGGCACCATATTGTTGAGTCAGGTAGGCAACCGCCGGGGTGGGTATAACTCCCACCGTCAGGACGTCAGCACCGGTCGAACATATACCTGCAATCAGGGCCGCTTCCAGCATATCACCTGAAACACGCGTGTCTTTGCCCACCATAATCCGGGGCCTGGTTTCCCGGTCGTGCATGGCTAAAACATAACTGCCTGCTCTGCCTAACCTAAATGCCAATTCCGGAGTCAGTTCTACATTGGCTACACCTCTGACTCCATCAGTACCAAACAATGCTCCCAAATCAATAAAACCTCCACCCAATAATTTCCCTGAAGCCCCCTGCCCCAAGAGGATCAAGCCTCACAATTTGCAGGGCCATATAATCAAAAAATTTACCTTAATTACTTATTATGCTTAATAACCACACTATGTTAACATATCTGTCCACCCTGGCCTAATACTAAATTATTGTTCCCGGGCACCAGGGGGTCTACAGAAGATAGTCTACCTTGAAATCAATCTTTCGGGTAGTCCAATTTTTGTCACCGATAGCCGCGACCGCTTTAGGGAAGCTGATTGCCGGTAGGAGGAGAAACTAATTTGATTTGCACATCAACCCGGGTGGGCACTATCGAAATACCTTCCGGTTGAATCAGATCAATGGTCTGGGTGAAATCCCCGGTACGCCCGGTAAGATCAATCGGTTTAGTCATTATTTCATTAATGCTTTCCACCTTGGCCTGGTCCCCCAGGATGGTGACCTGGGCAGGATCAGTGGTAGTATCTCCTGCTATAAATCCTTCGGCTATAATCCCGGTATATTGAGGTACAACATTTACCTTTTTGCTTAGCTGCTTTTTCTCCACCACTACATACACGTTTATTGACGATGGAACTATTTCCACCCCCGAAGTAATAGCTTTACCATTAACGTCGAGGGCTTGCAGCTCTGGTTTGAGCATGGCAATATCAAGGATATTGCTTAAATCCACCGGCGCTACTACCGCAGCTACCCGGGTGATGGCATCGGCGTCGCCTCTTATCAAACAGCGGTCGGGAGACAAAAGCACCTGGGTCAAATTATATCCCGGCTGCGGATTTCTCTCTACTTCATGTTTGATATGGATCACCCGTTCACTCAATTCTTCCAAGGTGACTTCGACCTGTTTAGGTTGTACTGATGTAAAAAGCGCCCCCTTGACACCGCTCAATTTTACCGGAACCTGGTATACGCCTTTATCATAACCGGCCAGGTCTACATAAGCTATAATATTGGAACTGCTTTCCGTTGCTCCCCATATTCTTACCGACACCTTATCAGGGCCATTGACGTTAAGGCCTACCGGCACATTATAAAACTGCAAGGCTACCTCGGTCCTTGTGGCCGCGGAGGTAACGTCTCCCTGATTGACAACATAGAACCATAACAACAAGGCCATAAATATAGAAGCCAACCGAAGCCAGTTTTTATTCACCGTCGTTTTGTCTGCCACGTGACGACCTCCTCTTCCATATGCTGTCGGGTCGGTCGATAGGAGTGACTAATTCTGCCGCAAGGATATTGCGCAATAAGTTCTCGTCCAGGTAGCGGATTAACCGTCCCTCCCGGGCCACCGATATGGTGCCGGTCTCTTCCGAGACAATCACCGCTATGGCGTCAGATACTTCGGATATACCCAGTCCTGCCCGGTGGCGGGTGCCAAGTTTAACGTCGATGGCCGGATTGCTGCTCAGAGGCAGGAAGCAAGCGGCGCTCTGTATGCGCCTGTCTTTGATTACTACCGCTCCGTCATGCAAGGGCGTGTTGGGCACGAAAACATTGATCAATAAGCCCGCCGAAACCAGTGAATCCATCCGGGTTCCACTGCCCAGGTACTCGGAAATATCGTTTTCACGAGCTATTACAATCAATGCTCCGGTCTTATCGCGCGCCAACAATTTGACCGCGGTTGTTATTTCCTCGACCATGTCCCGATTATCATCCATTTTACTAATGGCAGAAGTACCCCTTAGAAACCTGCCCTGCCCCAGCTGTTCCAGGAAACGCCGCAGTTCCGGCTGAAATACTATCGGCAGCGCAATCGCCAACAGGATCCAGAGTTTATCCAGCAGCCAGTTCAGTAAATCAAGGTGGAGATAGCTGACCACCGCCGAAAATATTAACAGGACGAAGACGCCTTTGAGCAGCTGCTCAGCCCGGCTTCCCTGTATAAGTCCCAACAAGCGGTATATTATGTAGGCCACAACAGCAATATCCGCCAGACTGCGGATCACATCCCAAGTACTGGCGAATACTCCCGATAACAGAGAAATGTCCAACTATGGATCCTCCCTGGGCTTATCCAGCCCCAAATTAATAGAGATACTGCTTCCTTAAATTATTGTTTCCTGAAACAAACATATAAAAATATGAATCTACTATATTTAATAAGCTCAATTGACACTTTTTCTAGAAATAATGAAATACCACTATGATCCCTGATTCCAACCTGATTACACCGCGGCTGCCGGCCAGGACATTGGATACCGTATAAGGGTGGTTACTTAAAAGGGATGGGGCCCGGAGCGAATACTCAAAACCGACCTCGCTGGCTCCTTCCACTTTATCTGTCAGGGCTACTACCGAAACGATGTCGCCGGGAGTACCCTCGATGACTACCTCGTCTTCGACAATATAGACCCAACATTCCGGGGTAAAATGACTTATTTTAACGCCCTTCTGCACCAAATCGATACCCGAGTAAAGATTATGCAGGGTATGGTCCAACCGCTTGCCCAATGCTCCCAGCAGGACGATTTCGTCTGCCCCCCGTTCATAAGCCAGATTCATGGCCAGCTGCAGATCGGTCAAATCTTTGTGAACTGGATAGGGAAGAATTTCTACCTCTTGTTGAATCAAATATTTTCTGACATCGGGCAGCACTGAATCCAAATCTCCAATTACACAATCAGGTATTACCCCTATTTGAAAGGCATAATTGGCACCGCCATCAGCACATAGAATGGTATCGGTATTCTTGAATATAGCATTATAAGCCTTTATTTCCCCATATTCGCCATTGGCCATAATTATAAAACGCATACCCTGCCCCTATCCATAAATTTTCTTACTCCTGTATAATACCATAAACACGCTTGCCGGTATCTATGATTAGCTGCCAGTATTTGTCGATTCATAATTATATTAATGTAAATTGACAAAAAAAAAGCGGTTATCTATAATGCTATTATTGTCAGTTCTAGCAAAGGAGGCGAAACAATTATGGCCTACATTATTAACGATGAATGCATTGCCTGTGGACTCTGTTTGGAAGAGTGCCCGGTGGAAGCAATCTCGGAGGGTGAAGATAAATACGTCATTAATCCTGATTTATGTACCGATTGTGGATCATGTGCGGATATCTGCCCGGTAGAAGCACCCCAACCAGGTGACGAATAAACCAGTCCAGACATCATATCGCTTAGTAAAACTCCTGCTGAATATCTCCAGCAGGAGTTTCTTATTTCAGCCCGCCGAATTCATTTTGCCGCAAGGCCTCATACAGGATAATAGCAACCGAATTGGAGAGGTTAAGTGACCGGCCAATATCCAGCATAGGAATTCTGATCTGGCTTTCAGGATATTTTGCCAGCATTTCGACCGGTAATCCCCGTGTTTCCCGCCCGAAGACCAACACGTCATCCGGTTTAAAATCAACCTCTTCATAACTGCGATTGGCATGGGTAGTCGCTAAAAATAGTCTCAAACCCTGGTTGGCAGTGCAGTATTCCTCGAAACTCTCCCATACCCTGACTTCTACCTTATCCCAGTAATCAAGGCCGGCTCTTTTCAAATAGCGGTCATCGACAGAAAATCCCAATGGTTTAACCAGGTTTAATATGGTGCCGGTCAAGGCACAGGTTCGGGCAATATTGCCAGTGTTTTGGGGTATTTCCGGCTCTACCAGGACTATCTGCATGTTGGTAACCCACCATTCAATTAATTATCATTTTTTGGGGCCGACTAGAATCATCCTTGTACCCCGCCCAAATTATACCTGAGTTTGGCTGTTATAACAATTTACCCTCCCGCAAAGACTAAAGCCAATAGTAAACTTAAAAGGAGCGATTAGTTTTGATTCTCAAATCCAAAAGAATGGTCTCCCTACTACTGATACCTCTGATTCTGTCCCTACTTATGGCCGGAGGCTGCAATCAAACTGCCAAGAAACCTGATCTCACCCCCAACAAAACCGCCGAGGTTCCCCTGGCTCCCGAAGTGACCAAGTACACCACTGAACCCAACATAACCATTTACCGCAGCGCCACTGGTGCCAAGCAACAAATCAAGTTCGAAGAATATATCAAGGGAGTAGTGGCCGCAGAAATTGGCCCCAAATTCCCCATGGAAGCACTTAAGGCCCAAGCTATTGTAGCCCGTACCATGACTTTAGCCTTGCTGAATTATGAAAACGGTACGAGAGGCAAACATGGTACCGACGTCAGCGATGATCACACTGAGTTCCAGGCTTATGATCCTAAAAAGGTCACCCCTGAGATTGCCAAAGCCGTTGACGAAACCAGAGGGCAGATCTTAACCTATCAGGGCAAATTTGTATATGCGCTATTCTCCTCGGTTTCATCCGAAAAAACCGCCAGTATTGAAGAAGGCTTTCCTAAGCTGAAAGAAAAGGCGGCTGCTTACATCGTCCCGGTGGATACCAACGGACTCCAGGCTGCCCCGGAAAAATACCGGGATTGGACGGTTACCGTACCCCGCTCCACCATCAAAAACATTATGGGCACTAAAGCCGGATCCCTGGATGACATTAAAATTGCAGAGAAAGGCCCATCCGGACGAGCCCTGACCATAACTGCCGGTACCGCCTCCATTCCCGCGGTAGATCTGCGCGAGAAAGTCGGCTTTGATAAGCTGTTTTCCACTTATTTCACCAGCCTGGGAGTTGAAGGCAACAATGTGGTTTTCAAAGGTAAAGGTTGGGGACATGGCTGCGGCATGGAGCAGTGGGGAGCCTATGTAATGGCCAACGAAGGTCAAAATGCCCGGACCATCGTCGAGCATTATTTCCCCGGTACCATGTGGCACCAGATGTATTAATAAGCAGGTTCAATAGATGGGCACTTAACTGCCCGTTCGGTTACCCTTGCTCGCGGGTAGCGGCAATATAAATCCCGGCCAGGATGAAAAATCCACCCAGCAATTGATACCAGGCCAGGGTTTCGCCAAAGATAAAGTATGCTAGTATACTGGCCCCAACGGATTCCCCCAGCACGGATACGGAAACCACCGGGGCTTTTACATATTTGAGAGCCCAATTTAATGAGGCATGCCCGATTATGCCCGGTCCAGCCGCCTGCAAGACAAATAAAAGCCAGTCCAGCCAGGGATAACCGCTCAATCTCAGCCCCCCCACCAGGCAAATGAGCAGCAATACCACCGAGGCTGATACAGCTGCCACGGCGGTATAGGTCCACACATCAACCCTGGACCTGACGTCGCGCCCAATCAAAAAATATAACGCAATGAACAAGCCGCTCAGTAAAGCCAGCATATCGCCCAGCAGTTTGCCCGTAAGCAGGTCGCCCCGCACAATCAGCAGACTGCCCGCCAGAGCCAATATTATGCCCCCGGTTACCCAACGGTTGACTCTTTCTTTAAGCAGCCAGGCTGATAGCAGTAAAACAAATATCACTTGCAGGTTGGTGAAAAGTACTGAACTGGAGATACTGGTATAGCTCAAGGAGGTTATCCAAAAACCCAGGTGCAGGGCCAGGAATACTCCCGAGGCAAGAATGTAGGACAAATCGCGGCGGTTCAGATGCTTGATTCCGGTCGGACTGGTACTGCCAAGTGCTCCAGCAATCCCGGCCGTAAAAATAACCCTGTACAGAGCAATTATTAAAGCTGGGGCGGTTATATACCGAATCATAATGGAAGACGTGGACATACACAGGACGGAAGCAAATAGAGCCAGGTAAATGTAAGTCTTTCTCATGCCCCCACGCCCAGGTAGGACTGGATAACCCTTTCGTCGTTCTTGACTTCGGTGGGGGTGCCTTCAGCTATTTTCCGGCCGTAATCAAGTACGGCAATACGTTCACAGATATTCATTACCAGGTTCATGTCATGTTCTACGAGTATTATGGTCAAATTGAATTCATCCCGGATGCGCCGGATAAATGTCATCAGTTCCTCTTTTTCCCCCGGATTCATACCGGCCCCCGGTTCATCCAGCAGCAATAGAGAGGGTTGCAGGGCCAGAGCCCGGGCGATTTCCAGACGGCGCTGTTCCCCATAGGCCAAACTATCCGCATATTCTTCTCTTTTGTCAGCCAGATCGACCATTTCCAGCAGTTCTAGGGCCCTGTCTGCGGTTGCCCGTTCCTCGCGGCGTTCCCCTGGCCAACCCAGCATGCCGCTCCAAAAACCACTGCGGGTGATGCCGAAGCGTCCAACTCTTACGTTGTCGAGGACCGAAAGCTTATTGAACAGGCGAATATTTTGAAAGGTTCGTCCGATGCCCAGGCGGGCTATATCATGCGGCGCCATCCGGTTGATACGGCGGCCCTGGAAAAGCAAATCCCCTTCGGCAGGTATATAGATACCGGTAATTATATTAAACAGAGTGGTTTTACCTGCCCCGTTGGGACCTATTATGCCAAAAATCTCCTGGCCGGATACAGTAAGGCTCACCCCGTCGACCGCGCGCAGCCCCCCGAATTCCTGGCTTATCTTGACCATCTCCAGGATGCTCATACCCTGGCCCCCCTTTTGCTCCACCATTTCCTGATATCATAGATACGAACATCCCCAAGCAAACCATTGGGACGGAAGATCATCAATATTACCAGCAAAGCCCCGTAGAACAATAAACGGTACTCGTTAACTATACGCAGCATTTCCGGCAAAATAGTCAGGATCACTGCCCCGATAATAGTACCGGGAATGCTGCCCATCCCCCCTAAGACGACCATGTTCAGGATTTCTATCGATTTCATAAAGCCAAAATCCTGGGGATTAATATAGTACATATAATGCGAGTAAAGTCCTCCCCCCAGGCCGCCCAGAAAAGACCCTACTGTAAAGGCCAGCACTTTCATACCGGTGGTATTGATGCCGCAGGCTTCGGCTGCTATTTCATTCTCCCGGATGGCATAAAGAGAACGTCCCACCCTCGAATTGAGCAGCTTCCGGTTAAGGATAATCACCACAATTACGATCAACCACACCATAACGAAGGTAGTCTCCTGAGGAATACCCGATAATCCCACCGCTTTACCGCCCGGGCCGAAGTTGAGAAAAAAGACCCGGATGATTTCCGCAAAACCAATGGTTACCATAGCCAGGTAATCACCCTCCAGCCGCAGGGTAGGAATGCCAATCAGGAATCCGAAAGCCGCCGCGGTCAATGCTCCGCCGGCAAGAGCCAGGGCAAAGGGCACATCATACTGCAGGGACAGGATCGCCGAGGTATATGCCCCCAGACTCATGAAACCGGCATGCCCCATGGATAACTGGCCTGTCACCCCGGTGGTCAGATTCAATCCCAGGGCGACTATGATGTTAATCCCGATGAAAATCATGATGCGCAAATAGTACGCGTCGATATTTTGAGTCAAAAAAGCTTCCAAACCGGGTTCACCTACACTTTTTTCGATATCTTCTGGCCCAATAATCCCTGCGGCCGGATTATGAGCACCAGGATCAGTATGGCGAAGGCAATGGCGTCCTTATAAGAGGATGAGAAGTAGGCAACCCCCATAATCTCCAAAACCCCCAGGGAAAGGCCGCCGATCATAGCCCCCGGCACTGAACCGATCCCGCCCAATACCGCAGCGGAAAAGGCTTTGAGCCCGGCCATGGTTCCCATATAAGGCCAGACTGCATTATAGTATATCCCCACCATAACTCCTCCGGCCGCAGCCAGGGCCGAACCGGCCGCGAAGGTTATGGAAATAATCCGGTTAACGTTTATGCCCATCAGTTTGGAGGCTTCAATATCCTGGGAGCAAGCCCGCATGGCTTTACCGATCCGGGTTTTTTTGATCGCCAGTTCCAATATCACCATCAAGAATGCCGAGACTAACAGGATAACAATCTGCAGTGAAGAGACACGTAAGCTCCCCAATTGGTACATGGATCCGCCCAGGACATCAGGGTAGCGGGTGGTATTGGGTCCGCGGTACAGTACCATCAAGGTGGAAAGGAAGATCGATACCCCAATCGCACTTATTAAAGCCGACAATCGCGACGATTTACCCCGCAGAGGGCGGTAGGCAACACGTTCGATCAGCATCCCCAGCAGCATACAAAACAGCATAGCCCCGAGAAGGGCCACAAAAATGTTTACGCCGGTGGCTACGAGGAATAATCCTACAAAAGCCCCGAACATATAGACTTCGCCATGAGCGAAGTTAATCAACTGAATAATACCGTAGACCATGGTATAACCAAGGGCAATCAAAGCATAGGAACTCCCCAGGGTCAAACCATTAAGCAATTGTTCCCAGAACATGGACATCCTCCTGTGGCATGCAAATCATATACAGTTTAACACAGCTTGTCCCGCATCTGGTGCTAAACTGGATATAATCCCGACAAAGGCCCGCCTCTGAAAGGACGGGCCATTGCCGGATTTGCAATGAAATTAAGTACTATTTAACTTGTACGGGTATCTTTTCCAACAGGGCTGGGAACTTATCGCCTTTGACGGTTAACAGGCAAACCGGGCTCTTGATCGGTTCGCGGTTAGCGGCGATAGTGGTCAATCCCGACACGCCCGGGTAGTCCTTCAGCTTGGCCAGTTCCGCTTTATAGACGCTGGGATCAGTACTTTTGGCATCGGTCATAGCCTTGGCAATGATCATTACCGCATCATAATATTGGGCCGAGAACATATCCGGATCTTCTTTATACTTAGTCCGGTAGGCTTCCAAAAATTTGGCCGTCTCAGTGCTGGGCTGGTCAGTAGAGAATCCGGCATAGAAAATAACCTTTTCTTGTACCGCATCCCCGCCTAGCTTAGCCAGGTCCTGACCGTACAGGCCATCGCCACCAACCATGGTGATATCCAGGCCTTTTTTCTTGGCTTCATTCATAATTAAGGCTGCCTCGGTGTAATAACCAGTGAAGACCAAGGCATCAGCTCCGGCATTTTTCAGCTTGGTTACCTGGGCAGTGAAATCGGTCTCACCGTCGTTGACGGTGTCTTCCAGGACAATAGTCCCGCCTTTTTCAGTTATGGCTTGCTTAAAGATAGGGGTAAGCGCTGTGCTATAGCCGTTGTTACCGGAGGTTATCACCGCCAGGTTCTTCCAGCCCTTGGTATTGATCATCCAGTTGACCACCGCTGGGGCAGCCACGGTATCCAACAGGGTGTTGCGGAATACATAGTCGCCGATCTCCACTACGCCTGCTCCGGTGGCGCCGGCGGAGAAAATGACCATCTTATTCTTCTGGGCAATGTCGGCCGCTACCTTGGTCAAGCCGGTACAGGGGTCGCCGATCAAGGCTGATACCTTGTCCACCGTTATGTACTTAGTGGTGATGTTGGCGATCTCACTGCTCTCGCCTTTGTTGTCGTAATAGATTCCTTCCACCTGTTTGCCGAGGATGCCGCCTTTGGCGTTCAACTCATCGATGGCCATCTGCATGCCCTTCTGTCCGGGGATACCATAATTGGCTACCGAGCCGGTCAGGGCGCCCAGGAATCCTAACTTAACGGTATTCCCGCCAGCGGTATTGTTTGTTGTACCTTTGCTGCCACATCCGCCCAGCAGCGAGAAGACCATCAACAAACAAAGTACCAAGGCGGTTTTTTTCATAGTACTCCTCTTCAAATTTTATCCCTCCAAAAAAATTGATGTTGATTTTCGAAAAAGACTACCCTCCCCCCATTTTGCTCTCATCTCTTTTATTCCCTTTTATCCTACATAATCCTGCCCCAAATAAAAAAAACTGTCCACCGGGGACAGTCACAGAGCCTAAGAATAATAGTTGCGCTACATCCGAACAGCCAATCACTCCACAGATCCAATTAAGGCTCAATCTTGGTTCCAGAATACACTCCATTTATACCAA
>CAZOZX010000018.1:0-27980 GCA_964584415.1 uncultured Syntrophomonas sp. | reverse complement strand
CAGTGTATCCTTCTAGTGGAGGGGTGTCCGAGCGGTTGAAGGAGGCGGTCTTGAAAACCGTTGAACCTTTGCGGGTTCCGTGGGTTCGAATCCCACCTCCTCCGCCAGTGATATTTATGGAGAGATGGCCGAGTAGGCTGAAGGCGCTCGCCTGCTAAGCGAGTATACGGCTAGTAACTGTATCGAGGGTTCGAATCCCTCTCTCTCCGCCATTTAATGATCTGACACCCGAAATCATGCGCCCTTAGCTCAGCTGGATAGAGTGACAGGCTACGAACCTGGAGGTCGGGGGTTCGAATCCCTCAGGGCGCGCCATACAATTAAATCCGTAAATGGATGGCTGAAAGGAAAACGCAGGTTTTCCTCTTTTGGTAATATAGGCAGATATTTTTTGTCATTACCACTATCATTACAATCATGCGCCCGTAGCTCAGCAGGATAGAGCAACGGTTTCCTAAACCGTGTGCCGGGGGTTCGAGTCCCTTCGGGCGCACCATTTGGTGGTGAATCCCTTAGATGAGGGACAACATATATATGCTTCAGGCTCTTGTGCTGGCTGAGGAAGCCTTAGAAGCAGGAGAAATCCCGGTTGGGGCGATAGCCGTCTGCGGGGAAGAAGTTATTGCCCGGGCGCACAATGAAAAGGAACAGCACCAAGACGCTACCGCGCATGCGGAAATGCTGGTTTTACAACGAGCGGCCCGTTATTTGGGAAAGTGGCGCCTTGAGAATGTCACCATATATTCAACATTGGAACCATGTCCTATGTGTGCAGGAGCTATGGTTAATGCCCGTATCAACAGATTGGTATATGGCAGTCGAGATGCAAAGGCAGGGGCAGCTGGATCGGTAATTGATTTAGTCAGGTACCCAGGTTTGAACCATCAGATAGAAGTGGTCCCTGATGTCATGAGCGAGGAATGCACTAGATTATTACAGCGCTTCTTTGTTCAATTAAGGGAGAAACAATTAGAAAGATATTAAAACAACCAATTATACTCATACTGGAGAGATGGCCGAGCTCGGTTGAAGGCGCTCGACTCGAAATCGAGTAGGCGGTTAATCCCCGCCTCCAGGGTTCGAATCCCTGTCTCTCCGCCAGAATTATACCGACCTCTTGGCAGGGGCCGGTTTTTATTATTGATTAGATTATTTCCTATCTTTATAGTATTTAGGTAATGAATCAAAACTTGTGGAACCTATATTACCATTTGGGTAATAAAGGTGAAGATGGTTTTGGAAAGGCCTATAAGTTAATTTACGCTTTATATTATAATCAATCTAGAGACAGAAACAACGTTAGACGGGAGTTTGATTTCTATTTAAAGTAGGATATATGGTTGAAACCGTTTACAAAATCGGACAAACTGAAAAAAATTTGTTGACGGACTGTTTGTTAGCCAATAAAATAAGCATATCCGAAAGGAGAAGCTCATAAATCTTAATCATAGGAGGTGGTGAGCGAGAAAAATTCTTCCAGTCGACGCTGATTCCAAGATCAATCCCTTCATTATTTATCCCTGAAATACAGGGAAACCGCTTTTAAGTTGAGGACGACCTACATATCAAAACACAGTTTTTTTCAGTAGATATAGCTTTAGACATATTAATAGCCTGGGAACCCTTAGCTTTTGAGCTTGCAATGGTAACAGTGTAAATAAAAAAACGTAAGGGGGATTTTAGATGTCAGGAAATGGTAGTGGATGGGCTAATCCGGCCCCAGCAGGTTTGGTTGCTTTGGCTATTGCTTGTTTTATTTTTTACGCACTTTTATCTGGAACTGTAAAAGTTGGGGCAATTCCACTTATGGGTTGTTGGTTGCTCGGCGGAGCCTTGGTCCAGTTTACAGTTGGCTTAATCGAACTTAAAGAAGGCGCGCTTGTTGGAGGTAACGTATTTCTGTTCTTCTCGGGCTTTTTCATGCTGGCTGGTGGACTTGAAATGTTTATCAAATACTTTGCGGCAGTTTTCAAATGGGCAGTCCCTCTCGATGCAACAATTGACGGTTGGGCATGGATGGTATTAACTATCGCATTAATAGTCTTAACACCTGTTTATATGAAAACATCCACGGCAGTTATGGGTCTGCTCGTTTTGTCCGTAACTATAGCCGCAGGGATTGTAGCTGGGATGGATGGTGGATGGTTGGCAGCAACCTATAAACCCGTCGCTGCATGGTTATTGCTGATAACCGGAATATTTGGTCTATGGCAGGCATCTGCTATCTGGGTTAATGCTGCTTTTGGTAAGACCATTATACCTACCGGTAAGTCGATTATTAAGTAACTCAAAGCGATCATTCGTTTTTCCCGATTTCTTATTAGTTCCTTTAATTTGAATACAAATGGAAAGAGGTTTTGCTGCTGCAAAACCTCTTTTTCTATTTTGAGCTGAACATTGTATAAAGGATAAGAAAGATCATCCCCCAACTGTACTTGCAGGGCGATATTATTTAAGGTAAAATACAGGAGTCGCCGAAATGTCTATCGCTGATACTTTACAATCGGCAGAGGATTTAACTTAATAATGGAGAGGTGGCTGAGCTTGGCTGAAGGCGCTCGATTGGAAATCGAGTAGGCGGCTAATAACTGCCTCGCGGGTTCGAATCCCGCCCTCTCCGCCATTAATTAGATCAAAAAAGCGCTGAAAAGGCGCTTCTTTTTTCTTCAGCCATTCACATAAGAAAAGCAGATGCTGGTTACACTATGGACATGGTGATACTGGAGTAAAGTATGGTTTTTGGAAGCCAGTTGATTGGAGAAAGGATGTTTGGGTATGACACCAATTGAAGAGTCCGATCTACTAAAGGAGGCAAAGGAACACCCGGCAGCAGAAAGGGCGATAGTTAATCCGCGGGATGTAGAGGAACTTCCCAATATGAAGGTTAGAGAGGCGGAGGAACGGCCTGATGTGGAAGTAAATGACGCTGAAGAATTACCCAGGGTAAAAGATATAACAGCAGAAGAAAGGCCGCAAATGAAGGTTACTGATGCAGCTGAAGTACCCCCAAGAGATTAACGGTCATGGACCGTATTCTAAAAAATATAGCTGAATTTTAAGAACAAGAGTGTAATGCAATAACCATGGCTCTTGTTTTTCTTATGGTAGAGTCTTATTCATATATTTAAGAAGAAGGATGTTATTTGGGTGTCCATTTAGAACGGAGTATTTAATCAGGGAGCATCAGGTGATAAGATGTTCTTTTTCGATTATTGACACCCAACTGCTGTTTATAAATCGGAACGGGTTTGAGCAGCCCCAAAAGAAATATCAAATGAACTAAAGGAAGCCTTTCCATATATTGATCCTGGATTTATCAGATCAGCCAAGCTACGATTGAACAGATAAGAAATACCCTATACAAAGGCATAGGTGGTTTGAAATACTATGTTGTTTAGGAGGATTTATAGAACAGGCAGCGAATTATGACAATATAACACAAATTGATCTGGTTTTCGAGTTACCGACCCTAAAGCCTTTGGCTATGGGCAGTAACCGATAGGGTATAACGGGAAACGGTTATGCCTTCCGGCGGAAAGAAAACCTGGCTGCGATAGTTGGCTCGTAGAGTGGGGACAGTCAGTTGTGGATTTGCGCAACTGATTTTTATTTTTTTTATGGTCATCGATAGGGGGAAAAGTGATAATGCTTAAAGTTGTTGGAAAATGGATGATGGTACTACTAACAGCGGGGATTCTCTTGTTAAGCCCTATGGCATTAGGGCAGGTTGGTGCTGCCGACGGCGACAGTGACGGCTCAGGGGGAGGACAAAACAATCCGCTAACGATTGAGAGTTCAACGCCAGCTAACGGGGCTACTGGGGTACCCAACCTTGAGTACATCAAGATCGTATTCAATAAGAATGTTGCCTATTTGACCATACGGGAAAAGAATATGCAGTGCGTATCTCTGTGGTCAGGTTCTCAGCGCATCCCAGCGGAAATAATTATAGCTGATGACCAGGTAGAGCGCGAGAAGCGTAACGATGTCCTGGTCAAGCCAAAGCAGTCCCTTAAGGCGGGAACTACCTACCGGGTGGAGATAGCCCCCGAATTGCAGTCCAAGAGCGGGGTGACCCTTGGGCAAAGGGCAACTGTCACCTTTACCATGGCCGGGGGAAGCCAGGCTCCAACCCCGGTGACACCAGGTAAGGACCAACCGTCCGCTCCGGATACTCAGGTCAGCAGCCTGCCAGGCAGTGCAGCACCCGTTCCGGTCGACACAGCAAATGCTGGAAATGAGAACAGCGAGACCAATCAGGAATCCGTGGTTGCGGATCAAGACACGACCAGCTCGGCAGGTTCCAATGGCAATACCTTTTTGTGGATAGTCCTGGGGGTTGCGGCAGTGGCACTAGGAGTTGTTGCTTATCGTCGGCTGCACAGATCCAAATAATATAATTTGCAGGAGTTGGTTTCGGGTTGAGGTGGGTACTACGAAAAATATTTCATTGATATTAACATTTATATTTGCCCCTTTCCTGGTTATTTTATTTTCACTGTCTGTTGGGCGTTATCCTGTGGATGCCCTCTCGGTTGTACAGATTATTTGGTGCAAACTAACTATGCAGCCCTGCCCTGTGGATCAGATATATCAGACAGTGGTCTGGGATATAAGGTTGCCGCGGGCTATATTGGGGGCTATGGTGGGAGGTTGCCTGGCTATTAGCGGGGCATCTTTCCAAGGATTATTCCGTAATCCGCTGGTCAACGCAGGTCTGCTGGGAGTCAGCTCCGGGGCAGGTTTTGGTGCCTCATTGGCCATAATTATGTTCGACAATGTCCTGCTTACTTACTTGCTGGCTTTTGGATGCGGAATGTTGGCAGTGGTACTGAGTTACCTCATTGCCCGGGTATACAAGGCAACCCCTACTATCATGCTGGTGCTGGGCGGGGTGATAGTCTCATCAGTATTTTCAGCCCTTATCTCCCTACTCAAATATCTTGCCGACCCGACTAACGAACTGCCGGCCATAGTATTCTGGTTGATGGGGAGCCTGGCATCGGCTAGGTTTAGTGACATAATGATGGCGGGGCTGCCTATGCTGCTTGGCATCTCTGGCCTGTTGCTGCTCCGATGGAGGATAAATGTATTGTCGATGGGCGACCGTGAGGCCCACACGCTGGGGATAAATACCACCTTGAACAAGGGTATTGTAATTGCCTGCGCATCTATGGCCACCGCCGGGGCGGTTTGCGTGAGCGGCATAATCGGTTGGGTAGGCCTAGTAATACCACATATCGGACGTATGCTGGTGGGCAATGACAACAAAGTGCTGATCCCTGTTAGTTTGTCACTGGGTGCGGTTTATCTGGTTATCGTTGATGATGTCAGCCGGATATTAACGGGTGGGGAGATACCACTAGGCATTCTGACTGCTCTAATCGGGGGGCCGTTCTTCGTTTACCTTTTGAAAAAAACCAAAGGAGGTGGCTGGTGATGTCTCCTCTGCTGGAAGTACAAGACCTTAGCTTTGGGTATTACGGCGATCTAATATTCGAAAAGGTCAACCTTAATATAAACCCGGGGGAAGTATTCTGTCTACTGGGTCCCAACGGCTGCGGAAAGACCACTCTATTGGACTGTATCTTGGGGTGGCTAAAGCCCCGCGCCGGTCGGATAAATCTGGACGGAGTAGATATAAGCGGCATGCCAGCCCGGCAAGTCGCACACCACCTGGCCTATATCCCCCAGATACACGAGAAGACGTTCCCTTATCGGGTCCAGGAGATAGTACTGATGGGAAGGGCGTCATACTTAGGACCATTCGCCGCCCCTTCCGAAGAGGATATAACTATTGCCGCTCAGGCCCTGGAGATGGTGGGGATGAATCGTTTTAATGACCGCCCCTATACCCAGCTGAGCGGAGGAGAAGGTCAGTTGGTTATGGTTGCTCGGGCGCTAGCCCAGCATACCCCTTTAATAATAATGGATGAGCCTACAGCTCATCTCGATTACCATCACGAACTAGTGATACTCGAAACCATTGTCAAGCTGGTCAAAGATACCGGAGTATCGGTTTTGATGGCTACCCACAATCCCAACCATGCCTTCTACCTGCAGAAGAACGGAATCAAAACCCAGGTGGGCATGTTAAAAAACCAGCGCATAAGCAATCTCGGCTCTACCGCTGAGGTTTTATCGGAATATAAGCTGGGTGAGCTGTATGAAATCATAGTCCGGATTATGGACTGTGTTCTGGCTGATGGTGAAAATCTCACACAAGTGGTACCAGTCAGCACCGTACCCCATAAATAAGGTATTGGAGGGATTCGTATGTTAGATAAAAAGTGGCTCAGATGGAATAACCTGTTCGTTATTACGCTGCTACTTGCGGTGCTGATGTCAACCTTAACCGGTTGCGCCAGGGATAAAACGACCTTAGAAACCACCAGTAAGCAGGGCTCCAGGATGATAACCGATAGTTTTGGCCGCCAAGTGGAGGTGCCGATCGAACCTCAACGAATAGCCTGCACCTGCCCGGAAGCAGGCTATGCGCTAGCTTTATACAACAAAGGGGACAAGATTGTTTCCACGACTGACGGCATGCAACGAGATGTCATACTGACCGAGATGTATCCCCATATCAAGGGGCTGCCGGTTCCGAAGAAGGGCGGTGCCATAAATATCGAGGAATTAATTCGGATCAAAGCCGACCTGATATTCGTAAAGGATGAGACCATCAGCAACGAGGCAGAGATGGAAAAACTGCGTCTGGCTAGGATTCCGGTGGTTGGGATCCAATTTATCAGCATGGAGGAGCAACAGCAAGCTATGCAGATGGTTGCTGCCATCGTTGGCGCTGAAGAGGAAGGGCAGAGATATCAGAAGTTCTACCAACAGATTATTAGCTTGGTACAAGCCCGGGTAGGGTCGATCCCTGATGAACAGAGGGTCACCATATACCATTCCACTCAAGAGGCTACCCGCACCGATTCGGCCAATACCCTTGCGGCTGACTGGACTGAAGCCGCCGGGGTTAAAAACGTGTCGGTGGGGCAGGATTTAAAATTCAGCGATGGGGAGTATTACGCCAGTTTAGAGCAGATACTGCTATGGGACCCGGATTATATTTTGTTAAATAATCCTGATGTAGTAGGGTATATAATTGGACATGAACAGTGGCGGCCTTTGCATGCGGTCAAGAATAAGCAGGTTCTGCCCCTACCGGTGGGGATCTCCCGTTGGGGGCATCCCAATTCCCTGGAGACACCCTTAGTCACACTCTGGACCGCCAAAACCGTATATCCGGAATTGTTCGCTGATATAGATATATATCCCATAATCCATGATTTCTATGCCCAGTTCTTCGACTGGGATCTGGACCAGGCAACGATGGAGCGGATGCTCAAGAGCCAAGGAATGCGGGAATCCAAAAGTTAGTAAAAAGCGGGGAGTTTGTAATGAAGGTTCTTATATGCATTGATGATACGGATAATATCAACATTAAGAGGGGTACAGGGCAGCTGGCATCCCAACTGGCGCAGGAAATTGAAGGCAAAGGCTGGGCGCAATGTGAACCGGTCACCCGGCACCAACTGTTGGTCCACCCGGATGTACCATACACCTCACATAATAGCGCCATGTGTTTCGCGGCTGAAATTGATCCCAGTAACTTGGAAGAAGTTATTGATTATGGCCAACAATTTCTGGAAAAGGAGCGTGCTAACGGATCTGATCCTGGTTTATGCGTGCTCGTTCCCGATAGACTTACCAATCCGGGTTGGCTGATTGCCTATGGTTTTTCAGCTAAACAGGAAGTGCTGAATAAGGAATATGCCTACGGTATTGCCCAAGAAATGGGGATATACTTATCTGAACACGGCGGTACCGGTGACGGAGTAGTGGGAGCATTGGCTGGTACAGCTTTGCGGCTAAGCGGCAACGATGGACGATTTCGTGGAAAAATATCTATTGCTGAGCCAGGACAAGTCATACCCGTTAAGGAAATTCTGAAGAGGTCTTATATAACCAAAGTCCGGAACAAAAATGATGGGCGGGTTCTGGATGAAAATGAACTAGTTGAAATTGGGGAGGTGGTTAAAGCAGTATTGATCGACCGAGAAGCGGTACTGTTAGTCAAACCGAACATAGCTGAGGGTGGCACGAGTGCGCCATGGCGCACCTGTTCCAAAGACGAGCTGCGCGCTTATTAGAACTGACTAGAAATTATTAAAAGGGAGGAATACTATGCTGAACCTAATAAGGAAAAATCGGATAGCCATTTTACTTACCCTGTTAGTGATGACCGTTGCGGTAGTCGCACCATTAGCTATGGCAGCCCAATCAGCACCTATCGTTGTATCTGGAGAAGTGTCAAATAAAGGGGATTATAGTCTTACTTTTGACAAGGCCATTGCTAACCCAGCTGGTACGCAAGGGCAGTTTAATATCACCGTCGACGGCAAAGCAGTCACAGTTACAGCTGTGGAAGCTACTAACACGGTAGGTAAAATCAAACTGGTCCTGGCAACCAAGGCTTCGACAGGCCAAACAGTAGCAGTGGAATATACTAAGAGTGCTGATCCCGCCCTGCAAATCAAATCAACTGATGGCATTTCGGTTGAGAGTTTCACATTAGGAAAAACTGAGCAGCCTACTGATCCGCAACCCCCGGTAGTAAATAGTGTCAGTATGATTTTCAACTTAGGACAAAGTACCTATACGATCAATGGCCAAAACAAAACCATGGATGTTAGCCCAGTGGTAGTAGAAAGCCGCACCTTACTCCCGATTCGCTTTGCAGCCGATCCGCTGGGGGCAGTTACTGAGTGGAATGGAAATGAGAGCAAAGTCACAGTGACCCTGGGAGCAACCAAAATCGAACTCTGGATTGGTTCTAATACTGCATTGATTAATGGAGTATCTACCATGATAGATCCCAATAATCAAGAGGTAAAACCTTTAATTATAAACAACCGTACCATGCTTCCGATGCGTTTCGTTACAGAAAAGCTAGGCTGCGATGTTGAATGGACGCCGCCCACCCAGATTAAAGTTATTTACCCAAAAGCCAGTGTTTAGTGTGAACTACTGTCATACCTGCATATGCTAAAATAGCCTTTGGTAATTATACAGATTAAATACTCCCCCGGGGAAAGCTTGGGGGAGTTTTTTGTCTATAGGGCCCAAATATTAGGATTGTGTAAGATTAGGGGGAAATGGCCCAGAAGCCATCATTGGCTGGCATTTAGCTATCCTCTCAGAATATAGGCAGGGATTTTTATGTTTTGACGGATTCTCTGGTTGGGGATCTCCAATTCGAACCAAGGAGAGGAAGCTGGCAGGGTAAATCCAATCCGATTCGGTAAGCCACGGGGATATGATTTTACTTTTTGCCCTTGGGCATCATATACTGTACCCTGGGCCGCTACAATTTGACTGTCCCGTACTACCTCGGCGAAAATTTTTAGGACATCCTGCAAATCGGACACGGTCATATAGTCCCACATATTAACGTAGGTTTCTGTATCATGGCTATTTAGTAGTTTTAGAGTCCCTTCGTATTGGTTGATCTGTTCACCTATACCAACCAAAATGAATTTTAAGAGAGGACGTTTGTCCGCAGCAATTTCGCGGGCCAATTGGGTCGTGTAGCGTTTGACCTCCTGAATATCGTCGATCCGGCCATCTGTTACGAAAACGAACATGCCCAGGGGAGCATCGGCAAACTTATCAGCAAAGAATCTAACCGCAGGCAGCAGCATAGATTTATCGCCAAACATCATCCTTTCTGGCCCATCAATATTAAGGGTAGCGGCTTCGTTGGCTCGGATATCACCCACCACCTCTATTTCGCCGCCACTGCCCCCGCCCCAGTAAACCAGCGTAGTTGATCCATCAAAATCCATACTCCCGGCTAGATAGGTTAATAATTCAGGAGCTATAAAATCAAGGGTGTTAGGAGATAAACGTATTAGACCACGGTTGAAGGCGTCAGTTACGGCTGTCCTCTGTAAAGTTTTGACTCGCTGCCCATCCCTGTTTTCATTGCTTACCCAACCTTTGTTTTGGTAATCACTATAGAATTTGTAAGGGATACTTCCCAGCACCCGACGGCCATACTCAACTTTCATAGAAGCGCTGGCGTCAAGAGCAAGACCCGTCTTCCAGGCACGGGATAAATGGCGTTGGGGTTGCCCCAGCATGGAAAATTGGATGTGGAAAACATCCCCACGCTTACGTATGTTAACGTTGCCCAAATCTTTATGGGTATCTTCAGCAGCAATGGTGAAATCTATATTGCCGATATTGGTAACGGCGGATAAAAAATCTTCGGTTGACATATGATGCCTCCATGGATGATGGCTTGGATATTCAAGCTAAAGTCCTAGCCAAGGGACGGACTTATTCCTGCCTTCTCCAAACGAGTTTAACAGCCTATATTAAAGCAGCGGGAATTCTATCGTATTATTTTAGCATGATTATTATTGGAAAAGACGAAATCCATTAACAAACGGATCTATTTTCCCCAAAAGGCTGCGTAAATTATGTTAGCTGCGGTGATTATTATGATTAGCCCAGTAAAGCGAATGTATAGATTAAAATATTTAATTCCTACCCGTTCATAATATTTAAAATCCATCATACCTGCTGGGTAAATGATCAAAACCACACCGATGATGGCGACCAAGGCAGGGGTAATTAAATGTTTGAAGGTTGGGCTTCCAGTCAGGAATTGTGTCGCCAACGCCCCTAAAAATATAACCGTCCATATCATTAAAATAGTCCTAAATTTAGGGGTTGACTCGTTTTGGGATTGTATAAAGGAATGCAATTTTTGTTTGCAGATTTCTGAACAGTAAGGGAGTTCCCGGGTGTTTTTCTTGCCGTTGATAATTGACCGTACTGCGGTTTTTTGATCAGCGGGTTGTCTTTTGCAGTAAGCACATCTTGCCATTAATAAATTCCTCGCTATCGTATTTTGGGAAATCGTTAATCCCAAGGTAGCTTGACGATAATGTAATTATAATAGTATTCTTCTCCAGATGTACATGATAAAGAAACAGGAAATTTTTACGGTTAATAATTAAGAGCTAAAGAGGTTATTTGACACCTCTCGGGGAAAAATGGTAAAAAGAGCAAAGAAAATTGATAAACAGCAGGCCCCATAATCAGGGGCAGCATTTTACCTTTTTCGATTCTAAAAATCGGTAAGGAGATATTAGTATGAACAGCAACGATTCGCCTCTGCCAACCAATTTTATTCAAACCATTATTAATGATGACTTAAAGAACAACAAAAATGGGGGAAGAGTTCATACCCGTTTTCCTCCCGAACCGAATGGCTATCTACATATAGGGCATGCTAAGTCGATATGTTTGAATTTTGGGCTGGCTGCAGCCAATAAAGGACTTTGCAATCTGCGTTTCGATGACACCAATCCCAGCAAAGAGGATGTGGAATATGTAGAATCAATACAAGAGGATGTAAAATGGCTGGGTTTTGATTGGGACGACCGGATGTATTATGCATCCGACTATTTTGGCAAGATATACGATTACACATTGGAATTGATTAAGTCGGGAGATGCGTATGTCTGCGACTTAAGTCCTCAGGAAATAAGAGAATACCGCGGGACTTTAACTGAACCAGGCAAAGACAGTCCTTATCGTAACCGCTCAGTTGAAGAAAATCTGGACCTGTTTCAAAGAATGAGAGCTGGAGAATTTCCTGACGGAGCCAGGGTACTGCGGGCCAAGATAGACATGGCCTCGCCAAACTTAAATATGCGTGACCCTGTACTTTACCGGATTTTACGGGCCACTCATCATAGAACCGGAGATAAATGGTGTATTTATCCAATGTACGATTATGCTCACCCGCTATCGGATGCAATAGAAAATATAACCCATTCCGTTTGCACCCTGGAATTTGCGGATCATCGGCCTTTGTATGACTGGGCCTTGGACAAGGTTGATTATTCAGAGGAAGCAGATGGCCGCCCTCAGCAGATAGAATTTGCCCGCCTGAATTTGTCCTATACGGTAATGAGTAAGCGTAAATTACGGGAACTGGTCGTACAAAGCTATGTAAACGGGTGGGATGATCCAAGAATGCCAACTATATCGGGTTTCCGCCGCCGTGGGTATACACCCGAATCTATTCGGGATTTCTGTGACCGCATTGGAGTAGCCAAGCGGGATAGTATGGTAGACATTGCTCTGCTGGAACATTGTATCCGGGAAGATTTAAATCTGAGTGGACCACGTGTCATGGCAGTTCTTAGGCCTTTACGGGTTATAATTGATAATTATCCGGAAGGGCAGGAAGAATGGCTGGAGGCAGAGAATAATCCGGAGAATCCGGCCATGGGATCCAGGCAGATACCGTTTTCTCGGGAGATTTTTATAGAACAAGAAGATTTTATGGAAAATCCTCCGAAAAAGTTCTTCCGGTTGTCTCCAGGAGGGGAGATAAGACTGAAGAGTGCTTATATAATTAAATGCGAGCAAGTCGTCAAAAATGAACAGGGGGAGATAATCGAGCTTCATTGTAGTTACGATCCCGAGAGTCGAAGCGGCGGGGCTAATAGTGGCAGGAAAATAAAAGGCACCTCCCATTGGGTTTCGGCCGCTCATGCTGTACCGGCTACGATCAGGTTATATGAAAAGCTGTTTGTAAACGAGAATCCCGATAACGAAGAAAGCGGAGCCGACTACAAATCCCAACTTAATCCGAACTCTCTGGAAGTTCTTATAGAATGCCAATTGGAACCCAGCCTGAGGGAAGCAAAGCCGGGCAGCCGCTACCAGTTTTTAAGACAGGGCTATTTTTATTTAGATCCGGTTGATAGTAATAATGGTCAATTATTTTTTAACCGTATAGTATCATTACGGGATTCGTGGGCGAAGATCCAAAAGGGAAATTAACCCTAATAGGTAAATTAAGATTTCTTAAATGATATCAACCCGAATTTTAACCCGCTGTACATAACAGGTTTATTGACAGCGGGTTCTAAACTGTAACTAACCGGTGAAAAAGCTGGACAATCCTAGTATAATTATGGATGGGAATTAAGCGGAGAGAAGGTCCACTCCAGATGGAATTACATATTTTAGCCAGCGGCAGCACCGGCAATGCTATTTTAGTGAAGATGGGGAACAGAAAAATATTGGTTGATGCGGGCATTAGCTGTCGCAGGATAGAACGGGGTCTGGCTGATGTAGGTATGCATGCAAGTGATCTGGATGGGGTGTTAATAACTCATGAACATGTTGACCACATTAAAGGTGTCCAGGTTATGGCTAAAAAACATCGTCTTCCCATCTTTGCCCGTCCCGGAGTTTGGGACGCACTGCCGGAGAGAGATAATATTCCCCCGGAATGTCGTCATGATATGGGGGATCAAATCGACATCGGGGCGGTTAAAGTAATGCCGTTCCCTATATCCCATGATGCCGTAGATCCGGTAGGCTATTCTTTTTTCTATAAAAATTATAAATGGACGGTGGTCACTGATTTGGGAATTGTGACCCGTTCAGTGGTGGAGGCCTTGGCATATTCTGACGTAGCCGTTTTGGAGTCCAATCATGATGTGGAAATGCTGCAAACGGGACCGTACCCGGTTTTTCTGAAGCAAAGGGTCCGAGGTAGACGGGGACACTTATCCAACCATGACGCCGGCATTCTTTTAGCTCGAACTCCCCGCTCGCGAAATATGCAAGTATTTTTAGCACACTTAAGCCAGCAGAATAATCATCCTCAACTAGCGGAACAAACCGTAACCAACCTATTGCTTGACAACGGATGCGCGGTAGGAGAGGATATCATTTTGCATCGTACTTACCCGGACCGAATAGCCAGCCTGGTAAAATAGGTTCTAAATTAGGCTTGATGAAGCTGAGGCACCTGACTTTTGCCATTCTTTGGGGTATGATTACACCAAGAATTTGGAATCCTTGTCATAGTAATTATTATTTCTGATGGTGAGAACTAACGGCATGTTTACATAGATTTTCGAACTAAGGAGGTCAAGCATGGATCCGATACAAAAGCTGCGCCATGAATTAGGCAATGTAATTACGGCAGCAATTGAGAAAGCCCGGCAGGGAGGTTTGCTGGGCTTTGAAACTATGCCCGACTTTGTTATTGAAGTACCAAGGGATGAGGGGCATGGAGACTTTTCTACAAATGCCGCGCTGCTGCTGGCGCGGCAGGCTCGCATGGCTCCACGCCAGATTGCTGAAATAATAAAGTCGCAAATAGACCTGAAGGCCATACCATCAATAAGTAAAATAGATGTGGCTGGCGCCGGTTTTGTGAATTTCTTCCTGGATCAATCCTGGCTATACCAGATACCGGCTATGGTTTTGCAAACGGGAGAAAAATACGGCAGCGGAGAGCCGCAGAACCAGAAGATTCAGGTGGAATTTGTAAGTGCTAATCCCACCGGCAACCTTCATATGGGGAATGCCCGTGGGGGTGCGATTGGAGACAGCCTGGCCAATATACTGTCCTTTGCCGGGTACGATGTAGAACGGGAATTCTACATAAATGATGCCGGCAACCAGATTGAAATTTTTGGGCAGTCATTAGAAGCCCGGTACCTTCAATTAATGGGGGCCCAAATTGAATTCCCGGACGAAGGATATGCAGGACAGGACGTTGTGGATACCGTAAAAAATATTATTCGAAACTATAAGGATTCATTACTGGATATGGATTCTACTGAACGACAGGCCTTGGTTGTCAATTATGCACTTAAAGAAAAACTCAAGTATATTCAGAATACCCTGGCTAATTTTGGCATTCATTATGATGTCTGGTTCAGCGAACGTAGTCTACATGACGCTGGTAAAGTAGCGGAAACGATTTCATATCTTCGTGAAAAAGGCCATATTTACGAGGAAGAAGGTGCCCTGTGGTTTAAATCCACCTTGTTTGGAGACGAGAAGGATGAGGTAGTAGTTCGAGCCAATGGACTACCCACTTATTTCGCTGCTGATATTGCTTATCATAAGGACAAGTTTGAACGGGGTTTCGACAGGGTTATTAATGTTTGGGGTGCTGACCATCATGGACACGTAGGGAGAATGAAGGGAGCCATTCAAGCCTTGGGATATGACCCAAACCGTCTGGAGATACTGCTGATGCAATTAGTCCGGCTGTATCGTGGAGGAATAATTGTACGCATGTCCAAACGCACTGGGACCACGGTTTCGCTTGACGAATTGATAGAAGAAGTGGGTAAGGATGCAGCCAGATTTTTCTTTGTTATGCGCAGTCCTGATAGCCAGATGGATTTTGATCTGGATTTGGCCAAGCAGAGAAGCCAGGAGAATCCGGTTTACTACGTTCAATATGCACATGCACGGATCAGGAGTATTTTCAGACAGGCAAGAACCTCTGGAGTAACATTAAAACAACCGGGTGAGGTTGATTACTCAGTGCTGGGACCTGAAGAGATGGAGATTATACGCAAAATTGCGGATTTCCCTCAGGAGATTGCGGTGGCCGCACGTACCATGGCGCCTCAAAGAATTGCCCGGTATGTACTAGATTTGGCTGGCCTTTTCCATAGTTTCTATAATCATCATCGGGTTCTAAGCGAGAATCGCCCATTGCAGGATGCCCGGCTAGTACTTATGGAGGCGATCCGTATTACTATTGAAAATGGTTTACAGATACTGGGTGTATCGGCACCCGATCAAATGTAGGAGGGGTTTTTGTGCAGATGAGGAAAAAAAGCGAAGCAGATTGGGCGCTAGAGATTTTGTCGGAGCGCCAAGAGCCAGTATTTTATGCTGAACTTATCCAGGGTATTGCCGCTAAAATGGGGCGACAGACCGACTCGGCAACATTGACATCGATCTATACTCGAATTAACCTCGATAATCGTTTAATTTATCAAGGCGAAGGATACTGGTATTTTGATGCCAGCAAGATATATAGAGAGGTATAAAATGAAGATCTGGTGGCGTGGGCATGCTTGCTTTTATATCGAGGCAGCCGGGCACAAGATTGTTACTGATCCCTATGATGTTGACCTGGGGTATCCCCTGTTTCGAACCCGGGCAGACATAGTGACGATAAGCCATGACCACTGGGACCATAACGCTGTGGAAAGCGTACTGGGTAATCCTCAAGTAGTTGAAGATACTGACATTATTGAAGTGGCCGGGGTACAGATAAAGGGGATCGCATCTTTCCATGATGCTCATGGGGGGCGGGAACGAGGACCTAATACCATATTTAGAATTTCTGCAGAGGGATTAGCATTGGTCCACTTGGGGGACCTAGGTCATATGCTCACCGAACGACAGATAGAAGAGATCGGCCGGGTCGATGTTCTACTGGTACCAGTGGGGGGGATTTATACTATCGATGCCCGTCAGGCGGTCTCGGTTGTTAGTGAATTACAGCCTAAGGTGGTAATTCCTATGCATTATAATACTCTTCATCTTTCCTTTCCTTTAGCCTCGGTGGAGGAGTTCACTTTCCACTATGATCACATAATAAAAAAGCCCAGCCTAGAGATACAAGCAGGTCAACTGGCCTTTCCGACCCGGGTCATTGTCCTTGATTATCTTAGTAGTTGACCATTTTTATTCGAGAGCGGTAAAATTTCAAGGGGTCCGGATACGATTAGGGAAAGAGGGGTCTAAGTAATTGACGAAGTATATTTTTATAACTGGGGGTGTAGTTTCCTCTCTCGGCAAGGGAATTACAGCTGCCTCTTTAGGCAGGCTGTTGAAAAACCGCGGCCTGAAGGTAGCTTTGCAAAAGTTCGATCCTTATATAAATGTAGATCCCGGTACAATGAGTCCCTACCAGCATGGTGAAGTATATGTGACCGATGATGGGGCCGAGACGGATCTCGATGTCGGCCATTATGAAAGATTTGTTGACGAGAATCTCACCCAATACTCCAATTGTACTACCGGGCGCATATATCAAACTGTTTTGGACAAAGAACGCCGCGGCGATTATTTAGGACAGACGGTTCAGGTTATACCACACATAACCAACGAAATTAAAGAGAGAGTAATAGCTATTGAAGGAATGAACCACCCCGATGTGGTAATAAGTGAAATTGGCGGGACTGTGGGCGATATAGAGTCCCTGCCGTTTCTGGAGGCTATTCGCCAATTAAAATTTGACCTGGGTAAAGATCGAGTCATGTATATACATGTTACCTTAATCCCTTATATTGAAGCGGCTGGGGAACTAAAAACCAAACCCAGTCAACATAGTGTTAAAGAGTTGCGTAGTATAGGAATTCAACCCGATATATTGGTTTGCCGGACGGTAAAACATTTATCAGAAGATATTAAAGCTAAGTTAGCATTATTCTGTGATGTCGAGAAGGAAGCTGTCATTGAGATGCGAGACGCCCGCTCTATATATGAGGTGCCTTTAATGCTAGCTCAGGAGGGGCTTGACCGTGAGGTAATCAAGCGGCTGGGAATTTCGTGCCAGGAACCTGATCTAGGCGAATGGGCTGAAATGGTTAATCGGATCCAGCATTTAGATAAAAAGATAGTCCTGGGCTTGGTAGGTAAATATGTTGAGCTCCCAGATGCGTACCTAAGCATTGTAGAGTCTTTAAAACATGCAGGGTATCAAAACAACTGTCAGGTTGATGTTCGCTGGATATATGCGGAAGATATAGAAAGACAAGGCGCGGAAACTTTATTAAAAGATGTTGATGCGGTACTGATACCGGGAGGTTTTGGAGAGCGGGGAATAGAAGGGAAAATAGCTGCGGCTGGTTATGCTCGCCAAACCCTAAAACCTTTCCTGGGGATCTGTCTGGGCATGCAATGTGCTGTTATAGAATTTGCCCGCAATGTTTGCGGATTGACCGGTGCCAACAGTTTGGAATTTGACCCTAATACACCACATCCGGTGGTGAATTTGATGGAGGAACAGGAAAACATAGACTATAAAGGTGGGACTATGCGATTGGGAGTATATGACTGTGTAGTTACGCCTGATTCCAAGGTAGGGATGGCCTATGCGCAAACGCAAATTAAAGAGCGCCACCGTCATCGCTACGAAATAAATAACGGTTATCGATCGCTGCTGGAGGCAAAGGGATTAAAAATATGTGGAATAAATCCTGAAAAGGATCTGGTGGAAATAGTCGAAATACCTGAGCACCCATGGTTTGTTGGCTGCCAATTCCACCCTGAATTTAAGTCTCGTCCCAATCGCCCACACCCATTATTCTTGGGATTAATCAAGGCCGCTATTAAATAATGGAAAAGCGGGCTGATAGGCGCGCTTATTTAGTGCACAGCATACCTTTACAGCAAACAGCAGATACTAATAAGCAGGCTAAAACAGCGGAGAGGCATTCATGTTTACAACGAGGATAATTGACAGCAAAGAAAAGACCAGATACGACCAATTTGTGCGCTCCCATCCCAAAGGACATGTATTGCAAACTTGGGAATGGGGGGCCGTTAAGCAGGGCATGGGATGGGAGCCACTCCCATTGATTTTGGAGCAAGATGGAGAAATTAAGGCATCATTGCTGATTCTAAAAAGAAAAATACCTCTGCCCGGGATGAAACCATGCATATTTTATTCTCCCCGTGGCCCGGTGGTTGATGTAGAAAATTTGGAACTGTGCCGGGAACTATTCAAGGGTGCCGAAAGAGTTGCGCGGGATCACCGGGCTATACTTTTGAAAATTGATCCAGATATACCTATAACCAATCAGAAGTTTATCAGTAATTTAGAACAATGCAACTTCCGACGGAATAATACCGGGCTTGATTTTGAAGGAGTTCAGCCATCTTTTGTATTCCGATTGGATATTGCTCTTACTGAAGAGCAGTTATTGGCCAATATGCATGGCAAGACCCGGTATAATATCAAGCTAGCCGGTAAAAAGGGGGTTACCATTCGCGCTGCGCAAGGTAAAGAAGAGTTACCGGCTTTTTATGCAGTGTTACAGGAAACTGCCCAACGGGATCAATTCCTAATTCGTGGATATGAATATTTTGAAATGATGTGGGATCAATTAGTTGCTAACGGTTTGGGGCAGATATTTTTAGCTGAATACCAAGGCCGAATTGTATCAGGGACACTAGCTTTGATTCTTGGCGATAAAGCCTGGTATTTATATGGTGCCTCCAGCAACGAATACCGTAATGTTATGCCCAATTATCTCATTCAATGGGAAATGATTCGCTGGGCTCAGGTAAATGGCTGTAAGATTTATGACTTCCGAGGGGTATCGGGCGATATGGATGAAAATAACCCTCTGTACGGGCTGTATAGATTCAAAAAAGGATTTAATGGCGAATTGATAGAGTTTATAGGAGATTGGGATCGAGTTTACTCTCCGAGCCTGTATGTTTTATGGAGTAAAGTCCTGCCATTATACCGAACAATGCTGCGGCAGAGATCACGGAGAGGCGATCGGCCCAAGGAAGGATAGGCTCGGTTGACGATGGACAAGTGGATTGAGATTGATGTTGGCGCGGTAGAAAATAATCTCCAGCAAGTAAGATCGAGGTTAAACGATAGAACCAAGTTGATTGCGGTCATTAAGGCCAATGCTTATGGCCATGGTGCAGTAGGTACAGCCAAAATATTGAGCCGCCATGGAGTGGATTTTTTTGCGGTAAGTTACCTGGATGAAGCACTGCAGTTGCGGCTTGCCGGGATAACCGCTGATGTTTTGGTTTTAAGCCCAGTAATAAGCGAAGCTGAGGTGCAAGAGGCCATACTCAACCGGGTGACGCTAACCATTGCTTCAGAAAATGACTGCGAATTAGTTGAAAGTGCCTGTGCAGCCATATCCATTTCTATAAAGGTGCATGTTAAAATTGACACCGGCTTAAGCCGTTTCGGACTTAACCTAGATGAAGTGGGGCGAGTATGTCAGAGACTATGTGCAAGCAAGCTTGTGCAGGCTGAAGGGATATATACTCATGCTGCCGATCCTACGTCGCCATCCTCGGCTGAACAACAATTCCAGGAATTCCTTCAGATTATAAATAGCCTAGAAAAAAAGGGTATCTGTTTCTCGATGAGACATATAGCCAATAGCGCTATTTTTCTAAGGTCTCCTCATATGTATCTTGATGCGGTCAGGATTGGGACCTTATTGTCTGGCCAGCACCCAGTGGGAACATTCCCCGATCATCTTCTTTTGCAGGAGCCTTATTCTTTTAAAAGTAAAATCATTTCCATTAAGGAATTGCCTAAAGGAAGGTATTTGGGGTATTATCGCACCTACAGACTTAGAAAGGCGGCCCAGGTTGCGGTAATCCCTGTGGGTTTTCATGATGGTCTGGCATTAGACGTAGCCAATAAGGCAAATGGCTGGATAGATCTGCTTAAAAAATTGACTAAAATGGTGCTGACATATTTCGACTGGCCGGGACTAGGCATCAGCATTATGATTAAAGGAGAGCATTACCCGGTAAGAGGTAAGGTTTTTATGCAAATGGCCTTGCTGGAGATTCCTTTAGGGGCAGACGTACGGGTTGGGGATGAAGTGACCATACCGGTTAGAAAAACCCTGGCATCCAAAGATATCGTCAGAATCTATAAGGATGCTTATATGGGGACTATTCCTGCAACGGAGTACTAGCTAGCCATGGGAATTTATGGCATAATGGGAAGGCATAATCACGCTTGTACGCAAATCAGGAGCGGGCCAACATTAAGGAGGTATTACATGGCCGGGAAAATACTTATAGTGGATGATCAAAAAGGAGTAAGACGCCTTTTGGAGGAACTTTTTAAGAAAGAAGGCTGGCAGGTTAGGGTTGCCGGGGATGGATACGAGGCCATAGAGAAAGTGGGAGAACAAATTCCCGACCTGATCCTCATGGATGTAAAAATGCCCAATATGAACGGGCTGGAGGCCACCCATGCGATCATGACCGCAAACCCTGATATCCCTATAATAATGATGACCGCTTATGGTGAGATAGAAATTGTGAAACAGGCATTAGAAGCAGGAGTCAGACGATGTATAAGCAAACCGTTCGATATTATCACCCTGAGAGATATGGTTCATGAATTGATGTTAGAGATCGCTTCTTAAGCTGACTCATTTAAAATCCTAAATTAGAAAAAGAGAATGATACCCATAATTATTGTTCACAATACTCGCCGCAAAGCCATTATGGCCATTAAGCAGTTGCTTATCTAGGCACTTTGACTTGAGTTGATTCCATCGGAGTATCAGTTGAAGCCGAACTGGGGAAAATAGGAGAGACCACATCCGCAACCGGGAGCCATTGTATGGGCCTGTTTAAGCAGCTTGGGATTATATACTGGTTTAACAACTAAATCTAGAAATGAAAGAGGTGTTTTTTTGCGCATTTTCATCGATTCTGCTAACATAGAGGAAATCAGAGAAATAAACGATATGGGATTTCTGCACGGGGTTACCACTAACCCTAGCTTGGTTGCCAAGCAAAAGCGAGATTATCCTACCGTTATCAGAGAGATATGCAGTATTGTCCAGGGACCAATCAGTGCCGAAGTCCTTTCCGATGAAACTGATGCAATGATTCAGGAAGCCCACGAGCTAGCCGCTATTCATCCCAATGTAGTAGTGAAGATTCCGGTAACTGAAGCCGGGTTAAGAGCCATAAAAGTGTTGGCGGATCAGGAAATCGCCACCAACGCAACCCTGGTTTTTTCCCCTGTCCAGGCGTTGTTGGCTGCTCGAGCTGGAGCTAGTTATGTTAGCCCGTTTATCGGACGGGTAGACGATACCGGAAATGACGGTCTTATTCTGCTTAGTGACATTATCACTATCTTCGATCAATTTACAATACCAACTGAAGTGATTGCAGCCAGCATAAGGCACCCTATGCATGTTGTTGAATCAGCTCGGCTCGGTTCACATATAGCTACGGTTCCATATAACATAATAAAGCAAATGATAAGACATCCCTTGACTGATGCCGGGATTGAAAAATTTATGCAAGATTGGAAGCAATCGTTTTAGTAAACTGGAGGGTTCATTGTGGAGAGAGAATTGGCTCTTGAATTTGCAAGAGTGACGGAAGCTGCTGCACTGGCGGCCGCCCGTTGGGTAGGCCGGGGTGACAAGGAAGCTGCAGATGATGCAGCGGTTACAGCCATGCGGGTGATGTTTGACACTGTTTCTATAGATGGATTGGTTGTCATAGGAGAGGGGGAAATGGATGAAGCCCCCATGCTTTACATAGGAGAAAAGGTGGGGCTTGGAGTTAGTCCCAAGGTCGATATTGCAGTTGATCCCCTGGAAGGCACCAACATTGTCGCGAAAGGACTTACCGGGGCCATCGCTGTTATGGCTTCGGCACCACGCGGATGCTTATTGCATGCACCGGATATGTATATGGATAAAATAGCAGTAGGGCCCCAATGCAAGGGCCGTGTGTTTTTAGATGCACCGGTTAAGGAAAACCTGAAGGAAATCGCAAAAGCCTTGGATAAATCGCTCCGAGAGGTGACGGCAGTAATATTGGATCGTGAACGGCATCAAGGGATTATAGAGGAAATACGTCGTACCGGCGCACGCATTAAACTAATTACCGACGGGGATGTGTCCCCAGGGGTTGCGGCAGCCTATCAGGACTCTGGAGTTGACGTGCTTATGGGCGTTGGAGGAGCTCCGGAGGGCGTTATAACCGCGGCGGCCTTAAAATGTATGGACGGAGATTTTCAGGCACGGCTGATGCCCGAAAACGATGAGGAGATACAGCGGTGTCATGAGATGGGTATTAAGGATGTCAAACAGATATTCACTATTGATGAATTAGTTAAATCAGATGATGTTATATTTGTAGCCACAGGGATTACCGATTCGTTTTTGTTGCAAGGTGTAAAGTACCTGCAGGGGCATGCTATTACACAAACCATTGTGATGAGGAGCAAATCAGGAACTATCAGATTCATCGAAGCCAACCACCGCCTTGACAAAAAGCCTTTATTTAGTGATCCGCGCATAAAAATCCGGATGGAGTAGTATAGCTTCGCCCGGAACCAGTCTTTTCCCTGGTATTTCCATGTAATGATAAGTGTGATTATGAAAAAATGAGAGGAGCAAAAAATTGAATATTTCCGAATTGGAGAATAAAACCATGCTGGAATTGTACCAGATTGCCAGGGATATCAATTTGGGTGGCTATTCCAAACTGCGCAAAAAGGAATTGGTTTTCGAAATCACCAAAGCGTTGACCCATTCCAATGAATTATTGCAGGCTTCCGGGGTACTGGAAATTATGAGTGACGGGTACGGATTTTTAAGGCCTTTTGCTTATGTACCAAGCCATGAAGATATTTATGTTTCACCATCCCAAATACGGAAATTCGACCTGCGTACCGGCGACCGGGTGGGAGGGCAGGTTAGGCCCCCAAAAGACAGTGAACGGTTTTTTGCCCTATTAAAGGTAGAAGATGTGAATGGATTCCCGCCTGGGGATTCGGTGAAAAGAATCCATTTCGACGCTTTAACTCCCCTTTATCCAACGGAAAGACTTAATCTGGCTACCGAATCACAGGAATGGTCTACACGCTTGATCGACCTGGTTGCTCCTATCGGAAAAGGCCAGCGGGGATTGATCGTGGCACCCCCCAAAGCTGGTAAAACCATGTTACTGCAGAAGATAGCCCAAGGCGTCACAAAAAATCACCCCGAGGTAGAGGTGATCATACTCTTAGTCGATGAGCGGCCCGAGGAAGTAACAGATATGCAACGTTCGACCAGTGCAGAGGTCGTGGCTTCTACCTTCGACGAACCCCCTGAAAACCATGTCAAAATCTCAGAGATGGTCTTGGAAAGGGCCAAACGCCTTGTAGAGCATAAAAGGGATGTTGTTATCCTGCTGGATAGCATAACCCGCCTAGCGCGAGCTCATAACCTGGTAGTTCCGCCCAGTGGTCGCACTTTGTCAGGTGGTATAGATCCAACATCGCTGGTCAAACCGAAACGCTTTTTCGGTGCGGCTCGAAATATAGAAGAAGGGGGCAGCCTTACCATTATTGCTACCGCTCTGGTTGAGACTGGGTCCCGTATGGATGAAGTAATATTTGAAGAATTTAAGGGTACCGGCAATATGGAACTGGTATTGGATCGCAAATTATCAGAACGGCGAATATTCCCCGCCATTGACCTGAAGAGATCGGGAACCCGCAAGGAAGAACTGCTGTTTAGTACCGAGGAAATGGATCTAATGTGGAACCTGCGCAATGCCTTCAGCGATTATAACTCGGTTGAAACCATGCAAATGATGCTTGATGCCATGAAAAAAACCAAATCTAATGAGGATCTTCTCCGTGCCGCTCCCATCATTTTCGGCAAAAGGGACTATTCTTCACGTAACAGTCGCATTTAACAGGTATAAATTTCACCATTTCTGGCCATCCTATGGGTGAGTAAGCCCTGTTTTTCGGGGCAGAAAGAGGTGAATCAATTGAAGAAACGGTGGATCAGCTCGGGTGTATTGTGCATCATGATGCTGACGTTATGCGTCCACCCTACTACAGCTAGATTAAGTGAGAGTAATTTTATACCTCTGTCTGAGCTAGTAAGCAACCAAGATAATCAGATAAAACTTCACCAGGTTAAAAAGGGCGACACTCTTTACCGAATTGCCCGCCTAAACAATGTAGAGCTTAAAGCCCTTCTACAGGCCAACGATATGACTGAGGATACCATATTGGAAATAGGTACCTCGATAAAAATTCCTTCACACGAGGGTGCGATTCATATTGTTGCTCCCGGGGACACCATGTCCAACCTGGCAGAACGCTATGAGATAAGTATTGCAGACGTATTAAATGCTAATCCAAGTCAAAATCCCCTCGCGCTTGTAATCGGAGATCATTTAGTTATCCCTGCTGAAGAAAATAGGACCAGGGATGAAACGACCCCTTCGCGGGGTACAAGCCTCTCAGGCACCATGATTTGGCCGGTAACTGGAACCGTTAGTTCCGGGTATGGTGCTCGTAAGTCGGGATTTCATCACGGAGTGGACATCGCTAATAAAATTGGAACTTCGATACATGCCGCCGAAACTGGTAAGGTAGTGTTTGCTGGGATTAAATCGGTTTACGGCCGGACGGTAATATTAAAACACCCCGATGGTAAGCAAACCCTTTACGCCCATGCCAGTTCTATTTGTGTTACCAAGGGAGAGGTGGTTAATCGCGGGGACGTAATAGCATATATGGGGATTTCGGGTGTAACCACGGGACCCCATCTTCATTTCGAGGTTCGCATCGATAATAAAACCTATGACCCGCTAAAATTCTTGCGCTAATGATTTATAGCCCCCGTCGCGGGGGCTTTTTTTATGGCTACAGATAGGTTAGGCTATGTAAGGAAAGAGGTGATAAGCGAGCCATGCCGCAAGCAAATGAATGGCTGCCGCTATATGCAAATTCTAGAGGAGAGGTGCTGGAATCACCTGGATTGGGATTGCTGGCCCGCAGCGGCAGCGAATGGGTCGAGCCCGAAGCAGGGGAAATGATGCCACTCCCGAATGGGGCAACCCTGGTTGCAATACCCGGCCGTATGCCTGTAGGGTGGGATGGAGGGCGGATAAAGATAATTGACCACACCGTCACTGGCACAAATACTCAGGCAGTAGCCGCGCTACTACCTCAAGGTTTTACCAGGACGCTGCTGCCGGCTTACGTGTGTCCCACACCATCACCGGCGGTACCCTTATATGGGTATGCGGCCGTTGGATTCTGGGAGGGTAAGATTTGGGTAGCAGCAGTTCAAAGCGACGGGCATCATAAATGGCACCCACGCTACTATAATACGGAGAGACTCCCCCAACGAATCAATCGCATGCTGATGAAATTTCCTGAAAACAGAATAATTCGGCAATTGGCCAATTGTTCTCTCCGTTATAGTTGCTATACAGCCCAGAATTTTTTTTATGGTCGTTGGGAAGCGGGTATTCCAACTAATATCGCTTGTAACGCTGATTGTCTAGGATGTATATCGGAAAGCCATATTAGTGTGGATTCTCCCCAACAACGGCTGAATTTTAAACCTTCCATTCAGGAAATTTATGAATTGGGATTAGAGCATCTTCTACATGCCCGGGAAGGCATAATTTCATTTGGGCAAGGATGCGAGGGGGAGCCGGCTCTTAATGCAGGAGATTTGGCGAGAGCTATTGTAAAAATACGTCAAGATACTGACCAGGGAACCATTAATATGAACAGTAATGCTGGATTTACCAAAGGCATAAAGAAGATGTACCAGGCGGGTCTTGATGCCCTGCGGGTTACCATATTTTCTTGCCAGGAAGAATCATATAACTACTACCATCGCCCTAGAAATTATGCGCTTAAAGATGTAATTGATTCTCTATGTTGGGCACGGGATAGCGGAGTAAAGGTATCGCTTAATCTGCTTACTATTCCTGGCTTTACTGATCGGGAAGATGAAATTGAATCTCTTCTAGGATTTGTGCGAAAATATGGGGTAAATATGATCCAGCTGCGCAATCTGAATATTGACCCGGACTTATTATTTAAGAACATTCCTAAGGGTGGGGAGTCTTTAGGGATAAAGAATTTTATGGCTATTTTAAAAGAGCAAGCACCTGAGACGACTATAGGGTCTTATACCCACCCGGTCAGATAGGTTCAGTAGTTAACTAAAAAGCGATGACATAAAGAGGAGAGGTAGACCTTGGAAAGGAAAGGACCGCTAACGGTAAAAGAATTAAAAGCAATGCTGCCCGGACAACAGGTATTTGGGAAATACCTGCTCTTGGATAAGCTGCATCGCAAAACCAAAGATGGCAAAGACATGTACAATATTAAGTTGGGTGACCGTACCGGTAATATAGATGGGGTTGTCTGGGAAAATTGCCCGATAACGGGTGATTTCACTGCAGGTGCGGTGCTTGGGTTATTAGGGGACATTGGCAACTTCAACGGCAATTTGCAGGTGAACGCCAAGCGGATCAAGATTTTGGATGAAGAGCCTACTCCATACTTGCCGGGTCCAGCCGTAAGTGGGGCGAAATTACAGCAGGCATTTGAAGATCGCATACAGTCGGTTAATGATATACATCTTAGTGCTTTATTACAAAAAATCTTTACACCGGATAGAAGGGATCAGTTTTTCAAAGCAACTGCAGCTAAATCGATTCATCACAACTATAGCGGGGGGTTGTTGGAACATACTATAGAAGTGGTCGATCTTTGTAGGTATGGAGCGGAAATTTTTTCGAGCTTAAACCGTGATCTGGTAGTAACCGGTGCTTTGCTGCACGATATCGGCAAGATTGATGAATTGGATATCAAGGTTGTACCGCAATATACTACCGAAGGCCGGTTGATAGGGCATATTGTGTTGGGGACCGAGGTAATAACAGCAGCCATTAATCAGATGCGTTCAGACGGGCAGGATTTCCCCCATGAATTGGAATGGATGCTTAAGCATATGATATTGAGTCACCATGGTAACCTGGAATTTGGATCTCCGGTTGTACCTATGTTCCCTGAAGCACTATTGCTCCATACCATGGATAACCTAGGGGCAAAAATGTACATCTTCAATAGTAAAAGGGACGAGCCCGGAGGGGAAAATGAGATGTTCACCAATTACGATAATTTCTTTGGGCAGCATTTTTTTAAATTCCGATATGAAGGCGAATCTGAGGAGGCAGAGTAAAGATAACGGCTATGTGTTTCATTAGGGCTTCGGACATACTATTCTTAACATATAAATTCCATAACCTTGTCTTTTAAAATTATTCCTGTTATAATATTTTTCGCAGTTTGCATTAATATTGAGCATTCCATACCAGCGAATAAGGCTAAGGGGCATTAAGAAACGAGGTGAAAGCGACAATGAAGGAAAAAATACATCCCAAGTACTTTAACAGCGTGGCCAAATGTGCCTGTGGAAATGAGATAGAGATTGGCTCCACCAAGGAAAACATAAAAGTGGAAATTTGCTCCAAGTGTCATCCCTTTTACACAGGAGATAAATTAAGAATAGTAGACACAGCTGGCAGGGTAGAGAAATTCAAGAAAAAAT
>CAZOZX010000017.1:0-28377 GCA_964584415.1 uncultured Syntrophomonas sp. | reverse complement strand
AGTTGTCAGCCCTTATTTGCTCATCAAACTTGTCTATCATAGTCTGTTCCGGGCTGTAAAATTGGCTGTTGACCTCGGTGATCTCACCATAGCCGAACAGGTTGCATAGAGAGCATAGTTCCCGGGCGGCGCTGATTGCCCTGGGTACGTCTGAACTCCAGTTGTCACCATCACTGCAGTGGAAAGCATAGATGTTCCATATTTCCGGGTTATAGCGTTCGGCGATCACCTCCAGGGCCTTTTGATAAGCACTGCTGATAAAGGTACCGCCCGATTCGCCGCGGTGGAAAAATTCATCTTCATCCACCTCTTTGGCTATAGTGGTGTGATTGATGAAGACCAACTCAACGTTCATATACCTGAATCGCACAAACTGATATAAAAGGAAGAAGAAACTGCGGGCCAGGTATTTCTTGTTTTGATACATGGAACCGGAGTTATCCATCATGCAGATTACCACCGCGTTGGACTGGGGACGCATTTCCTCCTTAACCCTCTGGTAGCGTAGATCCTCCTCGTGAAAGGGAAACCGTTCAGCCTCCTCGACCTCCATACCCATCTCCCGGTAAAACCTCTGCTGGGATTTCTGACGTTTGATCTTTTCCTGCATGGAACGTTTGCGGGCCAGCCGGGGCGGGATTCCCTTTCTCTGAATCCCCCAGCGTTTAGTGGACCGCTCGGTTTCGATATAAGAAAACTTCTTTTTTTCCATATTCGGCAGTTCCAAGTCTTCAAACAGATATTGGATCACTTCCTCCAGGGTAATGTCGGTTTCATAAACATCATCCCCCTCGGCAGAGCCTGCTCCAGGTCCGGCTCCGGAGCCATTGGCATTGTATCTTCCTTTAAGCAGGTCGCCGCGTTTTTCCTGGCCGGTCCCGCCTACCACCCCGGGACGATTTTCCCCGTAAATAAACTGGTACTCTTTTATCCCCCGGATAGGCACCTTAATGATTTTATCTTTGCTCTTGCCGATGATACTTTCCTCGGCGATGATGTTACCTATGTTGCGCTTGATCGAGTCTTCCACCAGCTGCCGGTGGCGCCGCCGGTCTTCCGCGCTGCGGTCCCGGCCCCCGCCATCGTAATCATGGAAAATGGCCAAATTAATCACTCCCAGTCTTCTACTCCATCCCAGCACCAATAATGATGATTGTTATCAACTAACCACAATCCATTTCCGTAACTCAATCTTTCCACAAATTATTGGCCGAATATTTGAGAATGACATTGCAGCAGTGCTCGCAATAGCCGTTGTGTTTCATTTCCTCGACCATCTGATAATATTTCTCGCTCTGTTCCATGTCCCGGACCCGGGCCTGGGTTACCACCCGCGATAGTTCTTTAACTGAAGCGGACAGCTTCTTCTCAATAGCCTGCTTGAGCGGCTCATAACTGTCATAATCGATCTTCTTATCGTTTCTGAGCAGGGAGAACATATAGGCGGTCACATCATGCCGGAATCCCTTGGCGGCATTGCCAGTCAGCCCCAGCTGGGCTTCAATCGATTCCAGGAATTTTTCATCCGGGTCCAGCTCTTCGCCGGTATTCCGGTCTTTCAGCTTGACCTTATTGACAAAGGCTTCGGCATGGTCCAGGTAGTTGTTGAACAGCGACTCGGCTTGTTCCCTAAAACCATGGATAAATGCCTTGGTAACCTCTTTTTCCAGGATGCGGTTGTATTCCTTTTTGACCACATCCTGCAGGAAGGTGAGCAGTTTTTTCTTTTCGTCATCACTGAAATCGGCGGCCCGCACCGATTTAACCAGGGCATCCAGCAGGATAATAGGATTGATACAATCGTGTTCCGATTCCGACATGGCATTGTCGATCGCCTTCATTATGAAGCGGGTACTGATCCCCTGGAATCCTTCCCGGCCAGCTTCATCCCGCAGTTCGCCGATATCGATCTTCTGGGTGGCATCCTTTTGCAGAACCTCCTCCCCGTTATAGAGACGCATTTTGGTCATGATATCCACCTTGGCAGAGGGGGTAAGGCGGCTGATAATGGCGAAGATTGAAGCCATTTCGATGGTATGCGGAGCGATATGAGCTTTGAAATTGCTCTTGCGCAGTATTTTACGGTATATCTTGACCTCTTCATCCAGCTCCAGGCAGTAAGGAACCTCGATCTTGACGATCCGGTCCAGGATGGCCTCATTGGTATGATCGGATTTGAATTTATTCCACTCTGACTCATTGGAGTGAGCCAGGATAATGCCATCGAAATAAATCATCGAATTCTTACCGGGTGAGGGAATGGATTTTTCCTGGGTGGCAGTAAGTATGGTGTGGAGATATTCCACGTCGTTTTTGAAGATCTCGATAAACTCCACCAGTCCTCGATTGCCGGCATTGAAAGCGCCATTTAAAGATAGAACCCGGGGATCATCCTCGGGATACAGGTCCATCTTGGAAATATCCACCGAGCCAACCAAAACCGAAGTATCCTGGTTATTGGGGTCGACCGGGGGCACCACCGCTATGCCGTTACGGGAACGGATAGAAAAATCTTTGGTGATCACCTTGAAGTTTTCAAATTCACCCTTATATTCATGCAGCAGCCGATAGCGGCAGATGGGGCACAGGTCGCCTTCGATGCTTACCCCCAGTATCTCCGCGAACTTGGCTCTGAGGTGCTTAGGAATCAGGTGCAGGGGTTCTTCCCGCATGGGGCAGTCTTTGAGCACATATATGGGGGGGTGCTGTTCCAGCGCTTTTTTCAGGCTTTCCATCAATGAGGATTTACCGGATCCGACCGGACCGACCAGGTACAGCACCTGGCGGGATTCTTCCCCGCGCATGGAGGCGGAATGTAAATAACGGACCAACTCCATAATGGTCTTGTCAATACCATAAAAGTCGTTCTCGAAGAACTTGTACCTCTTGATGGTTTCCTTGCCGTAAATTCTTTTGAGCCGCTGGTCATCCTCAGTGTTGATCGATTCGCTGCCGCTGCCGACGATAACGTTATACATGCGCTCGTGGGCCAGCATAGCAATGTCGGGATTGTTTTTTACCACCCGTAGGTAATCAAGAAACGTGCCTTCAAAAGCCTCATGTTTGCCGGTTTGGCGATCCTTTTGGATCAACTCTTGAAGATCATAATCCATACAGAACGATCCTCCCCTCTAGTCCCCAATTTTGCTTATAAGTATTTATATGCACTCAAAGACATATTTTGACTTTATATTTAAACAATAAGCAGATATTAGACTGGGCATAACGTCGGGATAAGCTAAATGCGGATGGCAGGGGACCGGGAAGGCGGGACAATAGGAGATTATTCGCGGTATTAATTACCAAGACCAGAAACTAAATTTACTTTACAAATCCATTAAAGCGTGCATAATGAATGGGTGACCCATTGAGGGTTAATTGCCAGAGCGGCCTGGCCCACAACCAGTCCCGTTTAACCGATATTTTATAGTTTGGGTGCCTATTCAAGTGAGAAGAATTCAAATAAGCAAATATATAAAAATAAATGACCTGCGGCTGCTGTTCTTTTTCAATCACGGCCTGCGCTGCCGGATTATGGACTATTTCATGAATTCACTGACCCAGCTGGGATCTTTTGTTTTCGCGGTGGCATTGCCTCTAACCTTACTGTTATCCGGCAAAGCCAATTTGGTTACCACCGGGATCCGGATCGTGGAAGTCCTGGTTTGCAGCCAGATAGTGGTGTTCCTGGTTAAGATATTGATCCGCCGGCCCCGGCCGTTTAAGGTGCTGGAAAATATAATCATCTTTAGACCGACCAAATGCCAGAACTCATTTCCATCTGGGCACACCTGTGCCGCCTTTTCGCTGGCATTTGTGCTGGCAGCCTCCATTCCCGGACTAAGCCCGCTGTTTTATTTTTTGGCTTCCCTGGTGGGATGTTCGCGCGTTTATTTAGGGGTGCATTACCCCTCTGACGTGGTGATAGGATTTGTAACCGCCTATGCATCCTATCTATTAAATGTGCGGATGTTTTTTTAGCAGCGGTTTAGGTATTTTCCAGGTTGGATAGGATGGAATTCCGGAACAGGGGATTAATCAGAAAAGGCTTCATACTCAATCTTTCACAGACCATCTCAAATAGTTCATTCTTATCACGGTTTCCGGCACTGCCGATAACTGACCTGGCCGTCTGATCAATCATTTCCAGGTGGGCCAGGGCATCACTTATGGCGGCTTTGCCGGTCTCGCTGTTCTTCACATCATCCCAGGCCGAACAGTACCACTCCACTCCTTCCAGCGCATCGATTTTCCGGAGGGTTTCCATGCTGCGGCGTGCACTGATATATATCGGGACATCGCCCACCACGGGAATGGCGTCCCCGGTGAATAGCATCCGGTCTTCAACCAGGTAAAAGGAAAGCGACTCCTGGGAATGTCCGCTGGTCTCATATACCCGGAGGTTTAAGCCATCCTCTAACGAAAGGGAATCCCCGTCTTTTATAATTACATCGATCCCCACCGATTGATTGAGCAGGCCATAGAAATTAGGGATAGGCCGATCCGCATATTGCTGGTCGATGTTCTCGATCCAGTTTCTTTCCCCGGCGCAGGCATAAACCTTACAGTTGGAAACCTGCTTGATGGCGTTGGCGGCGCCGATGTGGTCGGGATGGGAATGGGTTAGAAGTATGGCGGCGATCTCCGAGATATCTCTGCCGATACCGGACATATACTCGGCAATCATTTTCTCCGCCCCGGCGATACCGGTATCGATCAGATAACACTGCTTTCCTTCGATAAGATAGATATTAACAAAACGCTTTATCTGCGGTGTTACCTGGAAATTTATATTCAATAGATGCACCCGGCGGTTGATTCTCATATGCTAACCCCATTTCAATAAGATTTAGTTTGTCTGCAATATTAGAATGATGATAACAAAATCCCATCCAAAAACAAAATAAAATCATATCCCCGGGCATCGCTGCCAGCTGTCTATTTTATAGCTTGAAAAGTTGGTAGGGCTTGTTAAGATAGGAGATAGAGTACCCGTTGGCTTGTCCCATCTCTTACATAAAGGAGGGCACTGGAATTGACGGAGAATTTGACTGCTGATGTGAAGGATTATGCCCGGGCCCAAGGTGCAGATCTGGTTGGAGTTGCTGACCTGGACCGGGTGCGGGGTATCAGAACCATTCCCGCGGACCTGCTCAATCCCTATACCCGTGCTGTGGTGGTCGGGGTAGCCATTTCCTACGATGTTTTCGAACCGATCGAGGACAGCCCCACCGCTCTTTACTCCCGTCACTATAACACTGCCAACAATATTCTGGACGATATTAGCTTCAGGCTCCAGTCCAAGCTGTCCGCACAGGGGTACCGGGCTTTGGCTTTGCCTGCGTCCATGGTGGTGGATAAAGAGAACTGGTGGCCTAACCTGCCCGCCAAAGCAGTCGCCCGCGCCGCTGGTCTGGGATGGATAGGTAAAAACATGCTGCTGATCAATCCGCGGTTGGGGGGGCGGGTAAGATATGCCGTTATCCTGACCGCTGCTCCTCTGGAAGCTGATCAGCCGATACCGTTCCGCTGCGGCAACTGTACCAAGTGCGTCGAGGCCTGCCCAGCCCAGGCCATAAAGGGTGCCTCTTGGGAAGAGTATCCTGCCGACCGGGATACCGCTCTTTACTTCGACCGCTGCGTAACCAAATTGAAGGAAGATTTCGCCGCCCGGCCCGAGATAGGCTTTCCTATCTGCGGGGTATGTATCAAAGTCTGCCCTTGGAGTCAACCCAAAGCAAAAGCGAAAGAGTAAAAAACAAGGATGGGGACATTCCACGAAGGGGCGTGTCCCCATACCTATATCTATCTGTCTCGAACAATCTGCTGTTTAGCGCAGAGCACTGCCGCCGATCACCATCCGCATGGCCTCGGAAGTTCCTTCATATATTTCGGTAATCTTGGCATCACGATAGAGCCGTTCTACCTTGACCCCTTTGCAATAACCGTAACCGCCGTGAATCTGGACCGCCTTGTTGGTTACCCGGACAGCTAATTCCGAAGCGTATAATTTGGCCATAGCAGCCTCTTTGGAAAAGGGCTTGCCCTGGTCCTTCAGCCAGGCAGCCTGATGGGTCAATAGCCGGGCAGCGTTAACCTCGGTAACCATATCTGCAATCCAGAATTGAATCTGCTGCTGTTTGGCGATGGGTTTGCTGAACTGCACCCTCTGTTTGGAATACCGAATGGCCTCATCCAGGGCGGCTTGGGCTATCCCAACTGCCTGGGCGGCGATACCCACCCGGCCATGGTCAAATCCATTCATAGCTATCTTCAGGCCCTGACCTTCCTGGCCGATGAGATTTTCTTTGGGCACCCGGCAATCTTTGAAGTATAGATCAGAAGTCTGAGACGAACGCATCCCCATCTTGTGGATCTTGGATCCTATAGTCATGCGCGGGGTATCCCTGGGGATGATAAAGCAGCTCATCTCGCCCTTCTCTTTATTGGTCCAGGCAAAAACCACAAAGGTATCGGCAACCGGCCCGTTGGTACAAAATGTCTTGCTGCCGTTAATAACGTACTCGTCGCCTGCCAGAACCGCGTTGGTTAGGGCTCCCCCCACATCCGTCCCGGCAGTGGGCTCAGTGATGGCGAAAGCGCCTATCTTGCCCTGCGCCAGGGGAGTGAGAAAGGTTTTCTTCTGGGCCTCGCTGCCGAAATTATTAATGCACATGCAGGCCACCCCGGTATGTACGGATACATTGAAAGCGGTGGCGGCACAGGACTTGGCCAGCTCCTCAATCGCAACCGCATAGGTGATATAGTCGGCACCCGCTCCGCCATACTCCTCGGGAAAGGGCATTCCCATCCACCCCGCCTTGCCCAATTCTGCGTACAGATCAGCCGGCCAGCTGGACGATTCGTCGATCTCCTCGGCGATGGGATCGACATACTCCAGGGCAAAATCCCTCATATTGCTTCTAACCAGTTCCTGTTCCTCGGTAAGATTAAAATCCATTTCCGTCCCTCCTCGTTAATGCTAAGCATCGGTCTATTGAACCTATAACAGCAGGAATAACAGGATTGGGTATACTTGTTTCTTAGAATCGGGGCATTGGGTGAGAAAATATTTGAGTGGATAGTCATAAGTGCGATTATGTCAAAGACGGAGTGTTAATATTAGCCTGGTATTTCTAAAAGTCGGCGGTCCTCGTCCCTCCTTCCATGACCGGGCTTTTTCTCTGTAGCGAGTTTAAATTTTGTTTAACTTTAGAAACCAAGTACTTTAATTTTAATAGGTATGTAGACATTATTTCAAACAAAACCTGAGTGGTCCAGAGATAGAAATGCCTTAGCACGATTGGGATTACTGAAGAAGCCAGGAGAACATAGGTTCGAATTTTGTTGAAATAATTAACAAAGAATCTTAAAATAGTAAATAAGGTATTCTGATGAAGAAAACGCAAGAAAATCATGGCCTACGCCCTGGGGCTCAAATGCCCTGGAATTTTTTTGTGCTCTCAGCAGCTGTTCTAGGAAATATCGACAAAGGAGGTTGATATTATCACTATGCCAGACGAAGAGATGCTAAAACAGGACCTCGAACACGGTTTCATACGCGTACCCAATCCCATCATGGAAACTTTGATGGTAACCAAAATTAATGCTACCCAATTGAAAATATGCATGTTCATATCACGCCGCACTTATGGTTGGAACAAGTCCGAGGGCCCCATTACCCTGACCGAATTTGCCGCCGCCTGCAATACCAGCAAAGCATATATATCCAAGCAGATCAACGAGCTCATTGATATGCGTATTATCCGTCGAATCCGCCGGCAGGGAAGGTTGTATTACCACATGGAAAGTGACCTGACCCTATGGTGCTCCAGCGCAGCTGACCTTGATAAACTGGCCGAAAATCAGAGAACCGGCATCTATAAATACTCGAAATACTCGCTCAAAACCAACCGCCGCAACCGCCATCCCGTTCATAACGAGCATAAAATCATGCCTATTGAATCGGCCGCCAAAGAAACAGAAGGTTATACTGAAATTCAAGAAAAAGAGGCTGAGGGGTCATACGATGATATGACCTTCAACCAAGAGGTAATGTTCGAAAATGATGGTTTACAGTCATACCATGATATGACACCTGAGTTGCACGATTGTACGACTCGGCAACATGGTCTATCCAGCCATGTACTTGATTATGAGCCATGCCTAAAAACAAATTTAAAGACAGATAAAGACAGAAAGAAAGTATGTCGAAGGTCATACCTTCGACACGACTGTTCAGATCGAAAAGGGTCATACGTTGATATGACGGTAAGGTCATATGTAGCTATGACCCCTGGGTTGCACAATCACACAACCATCAACCCCAAGCAAAGCAGCATTACAGACGAGTTTGAACCGCTGCTAAATACAGATTCAAAGAAAGTTAAAGAGAATGTTTTATCGACCTATCAGGAGAGGATCAGATCTGATCTGAAATTACCCAAGGATAATCAAGAAGACCCACTTTACAGGGTTTATCTTATGTGGCGAGATAGTATCTTTGGCCGAAAGGATATAGATTATCAAGATTGGTTAGCCATGAAAAAAGAAAGATCGAGGGATGGGCCTTAAGTATGGAACCATAATGAAATATACGCAAATACCATCCGATTATGAGGTTGATATTTTACAGGATTTTAGCAAATCAATGTGGAAAATTATGCCTAGGAACGCAGAAATAAAGTATTGATCCTGTTTGCAATTGGCGTAGGTCAGGGAGGGGGCCTTATCTTGGACAAGATCGGCAAATATCGGACCGAAACCTTTCCCAAGAGCCGGTTGGCGACCACCGATATCGGCCAGATCGGGCTGAAAAAGCATCACATGAAGGCGCTCATAGAATTGGATGTTACCGAGGCTCGCCGGCTGATTGCGGAGAGAAGGAAGTTGTCACACGATATTTCCTTCAACGCCTGGCTGATCAAATGCATTTCCCAGGTGGTTACTGAATTTCCCGAGCTCCATGCCGTGCGCAGAGGTAAGAGGCAAGCGGTAATATTCGACGATGTTGATATATCGATAATGATTGAACGGGAGATCGGGGGCAAAAAGGTGCCGTTGCCCTATGTTCTCCGCCAGACCAATCTGAAAAGCATTAATGAAATCACCCAAGAAATCAAGGGTGGCCAGCAGCAGGCCATTGAGGGCGAAGGCGATTTTGTGCTGGGCGAGAAAAAGGATGACCTCATGATGAAGGCCTACTATTGGCTGCCCGGCATTCTGAGAAGATGGATTTGGAAGGTGATCGTGGGGAGCCCGGATCTCACCAAACAAAATATGGGCACGGTAATGATTACTTCGGTTGGTACCGCTGGGCGTATCAGGGGCTGGGTGATTCCAGTCAGTGTTCATCCATTATGCGTGGCGGTGGGTTCAGTAGTAAAGAAACCTGGGGTAGTACATGACAAGATCGAGACTAGGGAGTATCTGAGTCTGACTGTCCTGGCTGATCATGACGTTATCGATGGAGCCCCGGCAGTGAGGGCTCTTTACCGTCTTACCAGACTCATAGAAGGCGGATTTGGTTTGGACTGAGAATAGGTGACAGCAATACTAAGCCCCCTCATAGTGAAGGGGCCTATACTGGTTGAGGTTGCAGCAGGTGATTATCCTTGGACGACAGCGTTGATGAAAGTGCTGGAGGTCTCAATTTCGTCTACATTATTGCCCCCCTCTACGTCAATCTTGACAATTTCTACGGTGTATATGCAGCAACCCCGGTGTGATCCCAGGCTGTCATCACAGTAGGTAAAACTGAACGGCAGCAGTTCTACTTCTTCAAATTCCAGCTCCCAGGTATGAAGCACATCACAGTCTCTGCCGCAATGCCTCTTTAGAGCGATCAATAACTCAACTTCATTACCGTCATCAACCTCGATTATCGTGGAGAAATCGATCTTAATCAGGGGATTTACCAAACAGCTCGTTCTTATCGGCAGTTCTGCCAGTACGATGGATGTACATCCTTCGCGGACATTATCTAACTCAATGTTACAGCCTTTTCCGCATACCACAAAAATCTTCTGTTCATGGCCTAAAGGGAAGGTGCAGCTAAAATTGGCGCCCATCCGAAATTCCTCCTCACCAAATAGACGTTTATTACATCTCTTCACTCAATCACCCGTTTCGTGAAGCTAATATATTATATGGGGTGTTTTCCTGATTGTTACAGGTGTAGAAAAATAACTATGCCCAGCTATAATTAAGCTTTTTATATATGTTTTTCATATTAATATAGAAAAAAGGTGCGAAGAATTTATTTCAGAAAGGTAAAGTATCAGAGACTTGAATCTCGGTGAGCGGTATATTCCTGGGCGGTGGGGGTGGCGGCGCATCCGCCCCGGGCAGTTTCACGGAAATCAGCAGACATGGCTTCACCCACTTTGCCCATGGCCTCTACTACTTCGTCAAAGGGGATGAAGCTGTCGATACCGGCCATAGCCATATCTGCGCAGATCAAGGCGTTGGCGGTGGATGTAGCGTTGCGCTTGGAACAGGGGACTTCCACCAAACCGCCGACGGGATCACATATGAGCCCCAGCAGCCCTTTGAGGGCCATGGCGGCAGCACTTAAGCATTGCTGCGGTGATCCCCCCACCAACTGGACCGCAGCGGCAGCGGCCATGGCGGAAGCCGATCCGCATTCAGCCTGGCAGCCTCCTTCGGCTCCCGACATGGTAGCATTGATGGATAAGATCCGACCCAGTCCGGCAGCTACAAAGAGGGCATCGATAAGTTCTTCCTGGCTGTAATGATATTCTTCTCCCAGGGCTCGTAAAACCCCGGGCAGGATTCCACTGGAGCCAGCGGTAGGGGTAGCAACGATTATTCCCATCGAAGCGCTGACCTCGGTTACGGCCAGGGCGTAGGCCACCGCTTTGGCCACGGTTGGGCCGCTCCGGGCTGAATCGAGATATCCGTATAGTTTCCTGGCGTTGCCGCCGATCAATCCGCCCCTGGATATGGTATCCTGCTCTATCCCGATAGTAATCGAGGTTCTCATCACCTCCAGGCGGTCGGCCATGGCTTGTCTTATTTCATTTTCAGTTAGCCCGCTTTCTTCCATTTCCGCCCGGACTATGATCTGGGGCAAAGTTAATTGTTGAGTCTGACAGAGATTTATCAGATCCGATCCTTTATTGTATTGGAACATTATTATGCCCTCGCATTTCTTCCCGGATCAGGTTGATGTATTGGGCGTTTTTTATGCCCTTTAAATGCTTAAGGTCCTCTATTAGGGTCGCCGGGATATCATCATCGGTTTCAATAACCATGCTGGCTTCAATACCTCTAACCTGGCGGATAACTTTGAGGAAAGCAATATTGATCTCATAGGAGGCCAGGAGGTTGGTTACGCTGGCCAACAATCCCGGTTTATCTTCATGCAGAGTTATTATGGTGGGATTATCGGCGGAAAATTCCAGTGAAATAGTATTAACGGAATGAATAATGATGCCCCCGCCTCCAATTGATGAGCCGATTACTTCATGAACAACGCCGTCCGCGGTCTGCATTACTATCTTGACCGTATTAGGGTGGACGTCACCGAGGTCAATAGGATGAAAATTAAATTCTATGCCAGCATCCTGGGCTATTTCCACCGCGTGGACCAGGCAGCGGTTGTCAGGATCCAACCCCAGTATTCCCCCTACTAAAGCTTGATCGGTTCCATGCCCTTTATAGGTTTCGGCGAAGGAACCATGTAGGTAGAAATCTACTTTGGCAGGTATGGAGCCGCAAACCTGGTTGGCGATGGCGGCAATCCTGGCTGCCCCGGCAGTATGGGAACTGGATGGCCCTACCATGACCGGCCCGATTATATCAAAAATACCGGATCCCACCGCTTCACTCCTTACTTATGTCTTTGCTGGCATTCGGGATTATTCCTTTAGCTAGTATGCGCGGAATTAGACCGGTTCAGTAATATTTATCGGCCTGATCGACTTTCGAAGCGAAATTAATGGGTACGTTGAATATTAGTTTTAGCCCTGTTTGGTCCGGGCAGGAATAATTGAAATGTAATCGGTAAAACATGAAAAATAGTCACGAGAATATATAGAAAGGGTGTTTGTTTGTGGACTCTACCATGATTATGGAGTGGCTCCGAAACCCAATGATACTGACTCCAGTTTTGCTATGGTCGTTTTTCTGGAAGGGATGGGCTCTGTGGAGATCGGCGCGGCTGACCCAACTGGGCTGGTTTATCGCCTTGTTGATTATCAACACCCTGGGTATATTCGAGATTATATATATCCTGGCCACTAACCACAGGTATAAGGAGGTCCGAGACCGCTGAGGAAGTATCATAAATGTGTCATGCTGAGCATTAGCGAAGCATCTAGCTGAGATCCTTCGTCGCCTTCGGCTCCTCAGGATGACAGAACCAGCTCCTGAGGATTACAAATCAAGTACTATATCAGTAGTCTCGGAGGTCCTTGGATAGCAGATGCTTTTGAAACGGGTAGGGCAATCGAGGTAAGATAAAACTAACGGATCTGATAATGTGCTCTCGAGCATACTATCAGATCCGTTACTGTTCAAAGTATTCTTTTTTTGTCATATGCTATCTCCTTAATGGGGCAGGTGCTCCCATAATAGCCTTGTTTTTAGATAAATAGTCTGCGTTTATTTCTTCCTCCTGGCATAAAAGATTTATTTTATTGCGATTGCCTTTCAATTGCGGCTAAACCACCAGTCCCCCGTCGTTGTAGAAATAGAATCGGTTTTCATTTAGGTAATCGCAACCGGCACTCTTGTCCTTTTTGCCATCAATAACTTTGAAAGTTACTTTGTTTGGCCTAAGATCTCCCTTTGCCAGGGATTCATCAAAATCATAGTATGTCTTTCTAGCCAGGATCATCTAAAACACCTCCTTTGTTATTGACATATATCCTTATATATACAGCCTGGTCGCTGGCTGGAGTTCCACATTATATGTCCATCATTGGTCCGCCGTTGTTATAGAAGTAGTAGAGCTTTTCGTTCAGGTAGTCGTTGCTCTTCTTGGTTTCCCGTTTCATGTTTAACACCTCCTTCGTTATAAACTGATTGCAGCAGTCTGAATCTAGATATCCATAACCGGTCCGCCGTGGTTGTAGAAATAGGTCAATTTCTCGTTGAGGTATTCGGTGCTCACGGTGCGGCCGTCAATCGTTTTGTATTCCTTCATTTTTCTCCCCTCCTTTCCTTTCTTATAGGTCTGTCCTTTTTCTTGACCACATTTAACGCAAACAGCATGCCAACTTAATAAAAAATTACTCAGTAAATGTTTCAATTAGGGGAAAAGTGCGTTTAAAAGGCATTTGAAAACGATAAGCATTCTTCTGATCAAGTACATGCTACCCAGATTATACTGCTGTGCGCTTTCCCAAAGATGTAATAAAAATGTGCGGATGTTGCAAGTTTGCTACACATCTGCTACACTGATGGCGGATGAGGTGTAACAGCATGAAAACATTAATCGAGGTCATCGGTATCAGGGAAGACAACTGCACCAATTGCCACCAGTGTATCGCGGTATGTCCGGTAAAGGTGTGCAGCAATGGCAGCGGCGAGGTTATTAAGTTTGATAACAGGCTTTGTATAGGCTGCGGCCGCTGCATCGAAGCATGTGTGAAAAGCCACGGGGGGTCAACGGAAAAGAGCGCTCGCTTCGCTATTGATGATGCTGCCGCGTTTGAACTTGATGTATTGAACCAGGAAATAGTGGCCATGGTAGCTCCATCTGCCCAAAGTAATTTTTCATTAAAGAAATTGATCGGTGCCCTTATACAATTAGGAGTCAAAAAGGTCTATGATGTTTCCCTGGGGGCGGAAATAACCGTAGCCTGTTACCATGACTTAATCCAACAGGGTTTGGCGCCCTATCCGATGATAGCCACGCCATGTCCGTCGATAATCAGGTTTATAAGGCTCAATCACCCCAAATTGATCAAACACCTGGCACCTGTCGGCAGCCCGGTATCCAATCTCGCTGCTTACATCCATCAACAGCACCCGAAGGCTAAGTTGGCATTTATCTCTCCCTGTCTGGAAAAACGCCGTGAGTTTCAAGAGAATGGAATGGTGAAATATAATGTCACATTTCAATCATTGCAGACTATTTTTGACCAGCGGGGAATCGATATAAATTCCTGTGAGGATGGTCAATTTGATAATCCGGTAGCTGCTGGAATTGCCACCAATTTTTCTACCCCGGGCGGGCTCAAGGAAGCATACTTGTATCACTATCCGGATACTAAATCCAGTTCCATAGCCCGTATGGAAGGCATGTATGTTTTCAAAAAATATCTGCCCGATCTGGAAAGAGCGATTGCGGCCGGTAAAGATTATCTGCCCAAAGTCATTGATATCCTAAGCTGTGATCATGGCTGCAACATGGGTGTAGGCTGTATTAACAAAATTAAAGGTGAAGCCGAACATGCGATAGCTGTCCGTTCCGAGCAGGCAACCAGTAACGGCAAAGCCAATCAGGAGCTGGAGGAATGGCTGGCTAAGATTACTGAACAGTTGAGTTTCGAATACCGGGGTTACACTGATTTATCTTCACAATATCTGCTTAAAATACCCTCCGAAAATCAATTACAGGTTATATATGGCCGTATGTTCAAAGAAGAAGAGAAGGATTTTCGCAACTGCGCCGCTTGTGGCTACAATTCCTGCTATCAGATGGCTGTGGCAGTATTTAACGGATTGAATAAGGTCGAAAACTGCCATTTGTACCAGGAGAAAAAACTTAGCAAAGAACATCAGGCGCTGCAGAGTATGCATGACGAGTTGAACAATGTATTTAAAACCATGTCAGACGGGGTAATAGTGCTTAACCGGGATGGACGGATCAGACAATCCAACCTGGCTGCTCAGAAAATGCTCGGGCGTTCCAATAAAGAAATCATAGGTATCGATGTCAAAAACGTAATTAGCGGAAAAGTCAAATTGATACCGGCGCTGCTTAGCAACGGTGAAGATTTCTATGACCAGGAGTGCTGGTTGGAGGGCAGGGAAGGGAGAGTTCATGCTACCGCATCGGGGATACCTGTATATAACGATGATCACCAGGTTGAGGGTGCATCGCTGATATTAAGGTCTATCGCCCAAGTGCAGCAGCTGGTTAATAAATTTTCCGGGGCCCAGGCTAAATTCACCTTTGACTCTATTATTGGCAAGGATAAGCAACTGCAGAATTCTATCCGGGTGGCTATGTCCGCGGGGGGGAATAATTCTACGGTGTTATTGCAGGCGGAAAGCGGCTCGGGTAAAGAAATGTTCGCCCAATCCATACACAATGCCAGCCAGCGCCGCAGTGAGCCATTCGTAGCCATCAATTGTGCTGCTTTACCACGCGAACTTGTAGCCAGTGAGTTGTTTGGATATGTAGAGGGAGCATTTACCGGGGCTCAAAAGGGGGGGCGTCCAGGTAAATTCGAGCTGGCCCACAAAGGCACCTTGTTTCTTGATGAGGTAGGCAGTATGCCCCTGGATCAGCAGGCTCTGCTATTGCGGGCTATACAGGAAAAGGCCATTTTGAGGGTGGGCGGAGCCGACCTTATAAAAGTGGATGTAAGAATTATTGCTGCGACCAATCAAGATCTGCTCCAGTTAGTCGGGGAGGGAAGGTTCCGAGCCGATCTATATTATCGGCTCAATGTCATAAAAATTATGATTCCTCCTCTAAGAGAAAGGCGGGTGGATATAAAATTGCTCTTCAGCCATTTTGTTGAGGTTATGTCTCCTCGCTTTGAACGCTTGGTAAGCGAAGTGGATCCAGAGGTGATCGAATATATAGAAGACTATAACTGGCCGGGAAATATCCGGGAACTCCAAAATGTTGTGGAAAGGATTCTTTTGCTGGCGGAGAACGGACATATAACTGTGGATTGCCTGCCGCGGGAGATCACCAGGCCGATGGGTTACGCCCACGCCGGTTTAACCAGGGGACCAAAATCCCGGGCGGATGTAATCGAGCCGACTATATTAAATCGCGGCAACCGAAAAATGTATGCGCAACAACAAGAGAAAGAAGAGATCGTCCATACCCTGAACCGGTGCGGGGGTAATGTCAGCCAAGCAGCCGCCGAGTTGGGTATATCCCGCTATACACTATATCGCAGAATGAAGAGCTATGATATCAGCAATTAAAACGTCTATAGAAACAAAAATACAGGGCAGGCAACCCTGTATCAAACATCAACTATTTAAGAATTAATCCGGACTCGTTAACCAGCGGCAGGAAATGTTACCGTAAAAGCTGATCCCGTTGGATTGGTAACAAAACTAATCTCGGCTCCGTGCCTTTGGGCGATGCTGTAGCAAACCGCTAAACCTAAACCAGAACTGTTGTCCTTGGTGGTGATAAAGGGCGTGCCGATTTTTTCTGATATTTCAACCGGTATACCGCAGCCTTGATCCTCAACTACCATATTAATGCCCGGTTCATCCTCGTAGGTCTTGATGGTCAGGGTTCCTTCCCCGGACATCGACTCTATGCCATTGCGGACCAGGTTGAGCAAAACTTGATGCAGTTCAGCTTCATCAAACATAATCGGGCTTATATCCCGCAAATCTATTTTTACCGCTACATCATTTTTTATGGCATCGGCCATGATTACCGGCAGCAGGTTCATTATGGTGCTGTTTAAATCCTGCTGCCTGACCTCGATAACGTTCTTTTGGGCCAGGGACAGAAATGCTGAGATGATCTCATTGACCCGGTCCAGTTCTTCGATCATCAACTCCATGGCTTCGCTATCTTCGGCATATTGGGCTTCCCCCTGGAAGAGCTGCAGATATCCGCGGATGGTGGTCATGGGATTCCTGATCTCATGGGCTATACTGGCCGCCATGTTGCCGATTATGTTCATATTGGAGAGACGGGCCATCTCCTTCTGATAATTTTTGATATCGGTGATATCAGTGACAATGCATAAAGCGCACTCAAAACCTTCCCAATCAACGATAACGCCGGAAAGGATAACGGTTTTCTTTTCACCGTTCTTAAGCTGGTAACTGGTCTCCCAATCTTGTAATAGGTGATGCCCCACTAACTCGGCCAGGAATTCGTTCTTTCCCGGCCAATACTCTAGGGCATTATCATTCACTTGTTTGAAGTTCTCTCTGGCCAGGTTGTGAAACCTGAGAAAAGGATCGTTGACCTCGATAATTCTGCCGTCATCAATGGAGACGATAATTATGGGCAGCGGCATATGGTCAAACATCTGGTAGAAAAGTTTTTTGGACCGGCTTAAGGCTTGCTGGGCCTTTTTAAGTTGGGTTATGTCAATTATCGAAGTTAGCGCGCATGCCTCTCCGTCAATTTCTATCATGCTGCTGGAGAGAAGTGTATCGAATACTTCCCCCGATTTGCGGCACATGGTACATGGTTGGGTCCGCACATTTTGATTGGCTGCAATTTCCCGGATAACATCCTGTCGGTCTTGAAGGGAGGACCATACTCCCAGCTCAATCACGCTTTTACCGGTAATATCGTCCCGGCTGTATCCCAGCGTCTCGAAGAGACTGTCGTTGCCTTCAATAAACATACCTTTGTCCAGGCTGGTGATTATCATCGGGGTTTGATTATCATAAAAGGCTTTGGAAAACTTGTCATTGGCTAAAAGCAGCGAATCTTCCAGTTGCTTTCTTTCGGTTATGTCATTTGACGAGGTAATAACGTATTTGACACCCTTTATTTCGATCAGACTGCTGGAGGATAAACGATAGCCTATTTTCCCGTTTTTCCTTCTGAACGGGTATTCCTGGTTGCGCGAATATCCAGTCGTCTCTAATTCCTGCATCCAGGCTCGCCGATGTTCCTGGTCGACCCAAATGCCTAATTCAGCGACACTTTTGCTGATCATTTCTTCCCGGCGGTATCCGGCCGATCTGCAAAAAGCATCGTTGACGTCAACACAAATGCCATCTTCGAAAGCAGTAATAATCATGGATGTCTGATTTTCATGAAAGGATCTGGAGAATTTCTCATTAGCGGTTTCCAGCTGTTCTCTTATTAGGTGCCTGGGAGTGATATCAACCCAGGAAGCCAGCAGGTATTTATCATCGTCAATTTCCATCAGGCTGCCGGAAAAAAGGGCATAACAAATTTCTCCGGTCTTTTTCCGGAACTGGAATTCTTTGTCCCTAATGTAACCATCGCTTGAAAGCTGATCAACCATAGCCTGCCGTTCTTCGGCAGTAGGCCATATGCCCACCTCGACAGAGCTGCGGCCGATTAAGTCTTCTTCATTATATTCCAGGATTTTCAGATAGCACTGATTGACATCAATAAATACGCCATAATCCAGGGTTGTGATCGTCATCGGGATTTGATTGTTGTAGAAAGCCTTGCTTGATTTTTCTTCAAGAAACCGGTACTTCTCTTCAAGTCGGCCAATTTGATACTTCAGTCGTATAATTTCGGCTTCCATTTGCTGAAAGGTACGATAATGGCTGCTTTCCGGGTATGGGGCTGCATTGGTTATCACGAATCTATTCCGCCTATCCGAGATTTGCTCTAAAGCATAATTATAACGATGCTAGATTAGTTTGCACGCATAATATGTCGACGTGAAAATTTTATCAAATTCCCCCTAATTAGGTTGGAAACGTCCCATCCGCGGGCAAAGAGGCACCGTTTCCCCCGTCAAAAATATATTCGACAAATTAGCGTTCCTTAATGGGTGCAGGAAGTTATTGACGGAGTAACGCAGGAATTGAATCTAGTGGGTATGGTTAAACTAAGATTGTGATCGGATAGAGTCTCTAGTTTCCCAATCATGGACACCCTGAGCGGAATTTGGGGGTGTCCTTTTTCGTGCCGCGGTTAGACTGGGTTGATACTGACCAGGAGAAAATCAGAAGGATTTTTCTCTGGCGCGCAGGTATTTTTTGCGGAGCTCATCGGCCAGCAGCAGAACCGGCGGCCAGATGGCCAGGAAGGCCCATTCTCTCAATCCCAGCGGGGCGGTATTGAAAAGACCGTGCAGGAACGGGGTGTAAACAAGCAAGCCCAGCAATGCTAGTTCGACGGCGATACCCAGCAGCACCAGGCGATTGCTCAAAAGACCTTTTCTAAAGACAGATGTGCGTTCGGTACGGCAGGCGAATACGGCCCCGACCTGGGAGAAAACAATGGCAGCCAGGGTCATGGTGGTAGCCATACGATATACTGTCCCGCTTTCCGCCAAGCCGACTGCTGGCCAGCCATGGAGCCAGTTCAAGTAGTAATAGGCTGCCATACCGGCTGCCGCTTCAATGGCTCCATACCAAAACAAAGCCCTCATCATAATCTTCGAATTGAGCAGCCGTTCCTTTTGAGAACGGGGTGGCTTGTCCATTACGCCGGCTTCGGGCGGCTCTGCCCCTAAACCGATGGCTGGAACCATATCGGTTCCCAAATCTATAGACAAAACCTGCATTATGGTGAGCGGCAGGGGGATATTGCCGCGGGAGAATAGAAACAGGATGAAGGGCACCGCTTCGGCCATGTTGCTGTTAAAAACATAAACTGCAAACTTGCGGATATTGTTATAAACTGCCCGTCCTTCTTCGATGGCGTTGACAATCGAAGCGAAGTTATCATCGGTTAGAATCATGTCGGCTGCCTCTTTAGCCACATCAGTTCCGGTAATACCCATGGCTACACCGATATCGGCCTTTTTGAGCGCCGGCGCATCATTCACCCCGTCACCGGTGACCGCTACCACATGTCCCATATCTTGAAGGGTCTGCACAACCTCCAGTTTGCGTTCCGGGGCTACCCGGGCGAAGATTATCTCATCCTGGAGAGCTGCCTGCAGGGCGGGTTGGTCCATTTGTTCCAGGTCGTGGTCAGTAAGGATACGCGGCTGCTCACCTTTAATTATGCCGGTGCGGCGGGCAATGCTCTCGGCGGTCAGCCCGTAATCACCGGTGATCATTATGATCCGGATCCCGGAGTTATGGCATTTTTCAGCTGCATTCGCGATTTCCGGGCGGGGCGGATCAGATATGGCCATGAGTCCCAGGAAAGTAAGAGTCTGCTCAATCAGCTCCGGGGTATATTCACTGATATTATCCGGCAGCTGCGCATCACCGCCAAGCCTGCGCCGGGCAATGGCCAGCACCCGTAAGCCCTGCCGTGCATACCCGTCATTGATTGTCATGATATCGGCGCGCAAAATATCATCCAAGTTTACTTCCTGCCCCTGCCGGAGAACCTGAGTGCAATGGAGCAAGACCTCTTTGGGGGCACCCTTCACGAAAGCTATGCGGGACGGGACTGAGTTGGGAAGCTCGGCTTGATGGATTGTACTCATGCGTTTGCGATGAGATTCAAAAGCCAGCTCCCGTAAGCGGGGATACTGCACGGCCACTCTATTCAGGTCCAAACCGCCCTTTTGAGCTGCCACCTTCATGGATGCCTCGGTGGGGTCACCGATCACTGTCCAATAAGGTATATCGTTGTCAGGAGACACCAGATGGGCATTATTGCAAAGGACGGCAGCCGTAAACAACTCCTTTAGATCGGGATCGTCTCCAGTGGACTGGCTGCTGCTCAGTATTGAGCCTTCAGGAGCGTAACCAACCCCGGTTACGGTATATTGCCCGCCAACCATCCAGATATCGCTGACAGTCATCTCGTTCTTGGTCAAGGTGCCGGTCTTATCGGTGCAAATTACGGTGGTGCAGCCCAATGTTTCCACAGAAGAGAGACGCTTGATCAGGGCATTGCGCTTTACCATGCGCTGCACGCCCATTGCCAGCGACAAGGTTACGGTGGGCAGCAGTCCTTCGGGTACAAAAGCCACGATCATACCCATGGCAAATATGAAACTGTCAGTAATATTGACCCGCGCAATAACTACTGCGGCTCCAAAAAAGATAAGACCTATGGCTATAACCATAAGGGTGATGGTTTTGGTGACGTGCCCCAATTCTTTTTGCAGTGGGCTGGGTTCCTCCTCCTGGCTTTGGGTCAAACCAGCGATCTTCCCAAACTCGGTTTGCATTCCGGTACTGAATACTACCGCTTGGCCGGTACCCAGGGACACATTGGTTCCGGCAAAAAGCAGGTTGCGTTGTTCAGCGCGGGCTTCACCTGGCCTTAAAATAACCTCTTTGATTTTATGGACAGGGCGCGATTCGCCCGTCAAGGTAGATTGATCGACCCGTAAATCATTGTCTTCCACCAGCCGGGCATCAGCGGATATCTTATCGCCTTCGGCCAGCAAAATCACATCCCCGGGAACCAGTACTTCAGCCGGGACACTTAATTCTTCACCATCCCGCATTACCCGGGCGTGAACGGGCAGGAGTTCTTTCAACATCTCGGTAGCCTTCTCGGCCCGGTATTCCTGCCAAAAGCTGAAAACACCGTTAATAATGTTGACCATCCAGATAGCTATTGCCAATTGCGGCATTTTGGCCAACAGGGCAACAATTCCCCCGCCCCAGAGGAGGATAGCCATCAAGTGGGTAAAGTTGGAGAGGAATTTTAATATTAAAGGTTTTCCCTTTATCTCTTCGATAGTGTTAGGGCCGTATTTCTTCAGGCGACTTTCAGCCTCTTCTTTAGTCAGGCCTTGGGGGCGGGAAGATAATGCTTCATAGACTTCCGGGATGGACAAACCCCGGATGATGTCCATGGCATCGGTCTTGTTGATTTGATTTTCGGTAATTGCCATATTATTCAACACCTACTCTTAGGCTGTATATTTTATGGATCTTCGCGTCGTCAACTTCAGGCAGCGTGGTGTGTTGGCATTAAGCTCCCTCCTCGCTAGTTAATGCCATGTTATCAACCTGGCCGAATATTTTCAACGCCCGGCAAGCCAAGGGAAAAAAAGACCCGGAGAATACGGTGTACATAATCGGCGGATTAACGGCTAAAGCTAGGATTTAGATAAGAAGGCCCGGAAGAGGACCAAGCCTATAATCAAGTGGCTTAAGCGTTTAGAGAGTATTTCAGACACGAGGCAAGAGGACGTGTTGTCAATTGTGCAACAAAACAGGCAACAGAACCGTCCCCCTGCCTGGTCCGGAGGTGAGAAAAGTGCCGGGAGGCCAGAATTATCTGTGGTCATTCGTGGGAGCCTTGGTCGGGTCAATTATTACCGCTATCCTAACCCCGGTCCTGCTCAAGTTGACCGTGGACAAAACCCTGAAAAAATTGATTCATGGATCGGAATCGGAAGATTCTTTTGTGTCCTACCTTTATCAGAACGAGAATATCCCCTTTACGCTGCTTACCAATATTTTTCGCCGTGCCACTACTGGCCATGCTCTGGTGAAAAAGATAGAAAATATGAGGCAGACTAACCATTTTGATGGGGTGGTTTTTAATCCGGTTAAGACTATGGCTCACATTAAGCAGGACAATCCCGTTGTAAGTCTGGATGTCAAAATTGGCCCGGGAAGCCGCCGCCCTTTACACCTGGATACCCCTTTGATGATGGCCTTGCCGGTCAATCGTACCGCGTATAGCCCGGTAGTCCTGCAAGCCTTCCTGTTAGCCGCCCGCAGTAACGGGGCAGCCTTGTCTGTCGATAGTGAATGGAGCAGCCAAATCCCGCCGGATTCTTATAATAAACACATATTGCAGCTGAACAGCGGTCAAGCAGCGGAGGATTTCAGATTCAGTCAGACCGACATCGAAGCGGTGGAATTGACCATGCCCAGCCAGGTTCCGGGTCGGATGGGGGCAGCCGGCCGCAGACACAGGCAAAACATCATAAAGATTGAATTGTGGCAGCATGAGGTAACCGGATTGTCAAACCTGGCTCATGTTGTCGATGACCTCAAAAGAAGGACCGGGGGAGTTCCGGTGCTGGTGAGGATCAGGACCAGTGACACCCTGGAAATAAATATGGAGAGAGCCCTGCAAGCGGGGGCAGATGGTATTATCCTGGAGGGAATGGAACACGGCGGCATGCTGCTTCCAGCCGTGCTTGGGCAGGACTTCGGCCTGACCCTGCCCTATAGCCTGGTCAGGGCTAAATCATTCCTGGAGGAAAAGAACAGCAAGGTGAGTCTAATTGCCCATGGACGTTTTTGGGAGCCGGGTGATTGTGTAAAAGCCTTGGCGCTGGGAGCCGACGCGGTTATTTTAGATTCTGTCCTGGTTTATGGTTTATTAGCCGATCAGATTAGCAAAGCCCTGCCCTGGTTTCCGGTAGAAACCCTGCTGCAGAGAAATTCCAAACGGGCTGACAAATTGGATGTTGTTCAGGCGGCTGCCAATTTGAACCATCTAATGAAAGCCTTCAACGAAGAGATGGTGATTGCCGCCGATGCCCTTGGCCATAATAAACTAGCTGATTTGAGTACTGCCGATCTATTTACGGCTGATTCTCTGCTGGGAGAGTATCTGAATAAATAATCCCCCGAGTCCGGAGGGATTACGTTCGTTTGCCGAATAAGATATGATTGCCCGGTTACATTACTTCATGGCAGATAGAGAATTCTGGATTTTTGATTAAAAATTCTTCATTCTTAGCCATGGCTACCTTAAAATAGGGTGCGGTCATGAATTCATGCAGAGCTTCGGGTTTGGTCCATCTCCCTAATGTAAACCAGAGATTTTCAATCTGCATATCCTGGAACAGGTTAAAAGCGATGCAGTCTTTCTCTTCCCGGGCTTCTTTAGCCATAGTCGCAAAGGTATCCTTAAATTGTGTAACCTTGTCTGGTTTTACCGACATTTTAGTTAATAAAATAACCATGCTATTTATTCCTTCCACATAAAATATAAATATAATTGTAAATATTAGGAGACCGCGAATCAAGTGTTGATATGAAAGCGGCAGGCTGACAGCTAGATTGCACTCAAGCCTATGATGGTTTTTTAGTTACCCTTGAGGGTTCGGATGGATTATTTTCGACAAAAACGATTTATGGGTTCAAGCCGCCATCGTTCCATGATAAACTATTATTGTCCGGTAACATTATGGTGGGAACTATTTATATGAGGGAGAATTATTGCCCCCATTTTTTATTTGATGGACATAAATCCCGCGTAATCCCAACCATAGATTAGGAGGTGCTGTATGCAACTAAGTCTGAACATATACAAAGAGGATGACATGATTGTAATAGAGGATGACGTGGTCATTGCTGAACTGCCCTATACCCAAGAGCTGTGGAGAAGGCTAGGCGGTGAACACTCCTATGATGAAGAGATCGGCTGGCTCATTGACGGTATTGAATTGAGCACCATTATCCAGGACGAAACCGACAAGGAAATTGAAAGCGTATTTGTGGGGACCATTCAGGTTGATGGCGTGGATGAACGGCGGGAGCTGTACGTAGTCGGAGAAGGTGACATATATAAGATCGTGGGTGTCGACCCCGGGGAGGATCTTATCGATATGGAGATAGTTTCCTCAACACTTCAGGAAGCTGTCTTAAAGACAACCGAGATTTGGGGGAATGAGGATTCGGACCTGCAGCTCAGTGATGAGGCGGATGCCATAATCAAGGAGATCGAAGAGTCGGAGATATAATTAAGAGTACCACTCTAACAGCAGATTGGATTTTTCTAATATAGCGCTTCCATACATTACGAAAAGGCCCTCCGGAATCGAAGGGCCTTGACTATATATTGGACCATTTATAATGTGGGTAAACGATTTCGTTGTGGTTTGATAATGGCTTCCTGAATCCGCTCTAAGGAGCGGCATTTTTATATGTTTAAAAAGATGGAACGCAGGCGCCCGGGTAGTTGGCTTCCAGGAACTGCTTAACTTCCGGCGATTGCATGGCTTTGCCCAACTTCACAATCGCATCTTTGTCTTTATCCGCGGGGCGGACCACCAGTACATTGGCAAAGGGAGAGTCCTTCGGTTCCATAAAGAGCGAGTCTTTGACCGGATTTAGTTTAGCTTCCAGAGCGTAATTGCTGTTTATTACACATATATCAGCATCATCCAGGGTCCTGGGCAGCATGGCTGCATCCATCATGGTGATCTTTAGGTTCTTAGGATTCTCGACAATGTCTTTGTCAACAGCGTTTACGCCTACCCCGGCTTTTAGCTTAATCAAACCGGCATTTTCCAGTACCATTAAGGCGCGTCCGCCGTTGGTGGCATCATTGGGGATACCAACCTTGGCGCCAGTTGCCAGCTTATCAAGGCTTTGGATCTTCTTCGAATATATACCCATGGGTTCATTATGGACTTTTACCGTCCAAACCAGATTGGCATTGTTCTTGGCATTATAATCATCCAGATAGGGTATATGCTGGAAGAAGTTGGCGTCTATCTGGCCATCTTTCAAAGCCGGGTTTAACTGGACATAATCCGTAAAGACCTTGATCTCCAGGTCGATTCCTTCCTTGGCCAGCAGGGGCTTGGCTACTTCCAATATTTCGGCGTGGGGTTTAGCCGTAGCACCCACAACTATTTTGTTTCCGGTCGGAGCTGATTTATCGGTATTAGCTGGTTGGTTGCTTTTACTGCAGCCGGCTATGCTTGAGATCAACAATATAGCGCAGGCTATCAGCAGCAGTTTCTTTTTCACTATATTTACCTCCTTTGGTTGCTAATTTTGGCCGCCATCTTATCACCCGCCACCTGAATGCATTGGACAAACACGATCAGTACGATTACGGTCACCCACATAACCAAATCTTCATATCGTTGGTAGCCATAGTAATAGGCCAGGGTACCCAAACCACCTCCCCCCACTATACCGGCCATGGCTGAGTAGCCGATCAGGTTTATGGTAGTAATAGCCACCCCAAGGATAATCGAAGGGCGGGCTTCCGGGATTAAGACCTTGCTTATAACCTGCCAGGCATTAGCCCCCATCGACAAAGCAGCTTCAATCAATCCCCATTCAATTTCTTTAAGTGAGGTTTCCACCACCCGAGCGACAAAGGGGATAGCCGCCAGGGTCAGAGGCACCATGGCAGCCTCCGTTCCAATTGATGTGCCCACCACCATGCGGGTGAATGGGATTACCAGGATCAAAAAGATAATGAATGGTATGGAGCGGGCCGCATTTATAATGGTACCGAGGATACTGTTTACCGCGCGATTGGCCAGAATATGGCCTTCATCGGTCGTGACCAATATTATCCCCAGGGGCAGGCCGAAAACATAACTTAGAGCGGTGGATATGAACACCATATATAAGGTTTCCCAGGTGGCCTGGATAACCTTCTCCCATACCCAGGCCTGATCAGCCCCAAAAGTGATCGCCAATATGCTGAATAATTGTTCTTGTCCCGGCATTTATCCCATCACCTCTACTTCTAGGCCGCTATTGCTTAGGAATTGCATGGCTTGTTCTGCTTCTTCCCGGGCTCCGATCAGTTCCATGGTAAGGTTGCCGAAAGGCACATCCTTAATCAGATCAATATTGCCGTACAAAATATTGGCGTCGATACCGTACCGTTTGACCATGGCTGAGATTACCGGCTCACCGGCTGAAGGTCCTATGAAGGAAACCCTAATCAAGCAGGAATACTGAGCCCGATGTTTATTTATCAAAGCCGAAATATATTCTTCCGGCACATCCTTGTTGACGATGGCGTTAATAAAACTCTGCGAGGTCGGCGTACCCGGATTACTGAAGATGGAAATGACATCGCCAACCTCTACGATGCGAGCTTCGCTGATTACAGCCACCCGGTCGCAGACCTGTTTGATGACATTCATATCATGGGTAATCAATAGAATTGTCAATCCCAGCTGGGCATTTATATCTTTTAGAAGTTTAAGAATTGAGCGGGTAGTCTGGGGATCAAGGGCAGAAGTTGCTTCGTCGGACAACAGTATTTTGGGATCATTGGCTAGAGCCCGGGCGATACCCACCCGCTGCTTCTGGCCGCCGCTCAGCTGATCCGGATAAACCCTGGCCTTGTCGGCGATGCCCACTAATTCCAGCAGTTGACTGACCCGCTGCTGAGCCTCTTTTAACGGCACGTGAGCAATTTCCAAAGGGAACATAACGTTATCGAACACGGTGCGTGACGACAGCAGGTTGAACTGCTGAAAAATCATACCGATCTTTTGCCGGGCCAGGCGCAATTCTCTTTGATTCAAGGCGTTAAGATTCTGCCCGTCTACAATTATCGAACCCCTGGTGGGTCTCTCCAGCATATTGATACATCGTATCAGGGTGCTTTTGCCGGCCCCGCTGAGACCGATAATGCCGAATATTTCCCCTTTGTGCACCGATAGGTTGACATCGTCCAGCGCCTTTATTTCCTGGTGGGCAGTGTTGTATACCTTGGCGAGATTAGATATTTCAATCAATTAATTGGCCTCCCCGACCATAAATCAGAAACTGGTCTGTATCAATATTAGCACAGTACGCAGAAAAGAGTGTATACAAAAGACAATCCGCCGAACAACCGCAAAACATGTCAAATCAGGGCTGGCGGAAATATGGATCATAAATATTTTGAATACGAACTTAAGGGGAGTTAAATGGTCTGGCAGCGTAAATGCATTATTCGAGCCGGGGCAGTGGTGAGCCGACATGCAGACAAGAGACGGTTTTGGCATCAGGATACGGTTCGGGATCTGTCAGCATTGAGCGTTTTTGATCGCAGTAATCCAACAGTTCAAAACCATTGCCGTGATGAAGGATTAATCAGTGTTATATTCATCCTTGATTATCATGCCATCCTTTATTTCTATCACCCGGTCAGTGCGGTCGGCCAGGTCCCAGTTATGGGTCACCATAATGGTGCTGGCACAATAATCGCCATTCATTTCCCGAATCAGGTTGAAGATATTTTCGGTGTTGGCGCTGTCAAGGTTACCGGTGGGTTCATCGGCCAGGATTATCCGGGGTCGGTTGATAAGCGCGCGGGCGATAGCAACCCGCTGTTGTTCACCTCCGGAAATGGCATTGGCTCGGCTGTCGCGCCGATGGCTAAGCCCGACCCGGTCCAGCAAATCCAGGGCCCGCTTTTCTATTTCCGGGGTAGCGTGACCAGCATAGATCAGGTAAGGGATCATAACGTTCTCCAAGACGGTAAACTGCGGCAGCAGGAAGTGGAACTGAAAAATAAAACCGATGGTTTGATTGCGAAAACGGGCCAATTCATCATCGTTCAGGGTATCCAGGTCAGTCCCATCCATCAGCACCTGGCCGCTGGTGGGCCGATCCAGGGCCCCGATAATATTGAGCAGGGTACTTTTACCTGAACCCGATGCACCAATCAACGAGGTGAATTCTCCACAGCGAATCTCCAGGTTTATACCGAATAATACCCGGGTTTTGATCTGCTGGCCGTAGTCTTTGACCAGATCGGTAGTTTTGATCAGAATATCATCCATTGCGTATCACCTCGATGGGATTGATCCGGGAAACCTTACGGGCCGGCAGGTAGGCCGACAGGGTTGCGGCCAGGATGGTAGCAATGATAGTGATTATGGTGGTGAGCGG
>CAZOZX010000016.1:0-28560 GCA_964584415.1 uncultured Syntrophomonas sp. | reverse complement strand
GCTGCCCCCTGTTCATGACGAACCAGGATATGCTTAATCGGGGAATCGTAGAGGGCATCGTAAATAGGCAGGACCGTTCCGCCCGGATAGCCGAATACTACTTCGACTCCCTCCTGCTGCAGGCAGTGTAACAAAATATCGGCTCCTTTTAGTTTCACACCCTTCACCTCCGAATAAAATTTTTATGATTAAGATAGGGGATAACAATGAGAATGAATTCTTACACAGGATATCCAAATTATATAACGAGCAGCTGCCCCAACCCAAACCAGTTGGCAGTTTGCCGCCGCTGGTTAAACAAATGCTCGTGCTTCCAACATTAGATGGTAATTTCTGTAAAAGAAAAGCGGGCTTTTGATGGCCCGCTTTTAATCGCTTGGGAGGGGATTACTTTTTAAAAGTAGCCCCTGTGCTGGCTGATTGAACCATCTCGGCATATCGCTTCATATATCCAGTTTTAATGTTGGGTTCGGGTATTATCCACCGGCTCCGCCGGTTGGCTAGCTCGTTGTCATCTACAATAAGCTGCAATCGATTGGCAGGAATATCTATACTAATAATATCTCCTTCTTCTACCAAAGCGATAGTCCCTCCCGAAGAAGCTTCCGGTGATACGTGGCCAATGGATGCCCCCCGGGTGGCACCGGAAAATCTCCCATCTGTTATCAGAGCTACCTCCCGGTCAAGGCCCATTCCGGCAATTACTGAGGTTGGGGTCAGCATTTCCCGCATTCCCGGCCCCCCCTGAGGACCTTCATAACGGATTACGATCACATCGCCGGCTTTAATCCTCTGTCCCAAAATAGCTTGCACGGCTTCCTCTTCACTATTAAATACCCGGGCCGGTCCCTGATGCTGCATCATTTCCGGATCTACAGCGCCTTTCTTGACTACTGCTCCCTCCTGAGCCAGGTTGCCGAATAGGATTGCCAGGCCCCCGCTGGGATTATAGGGATTATCGAGAGGGCGGATCACCTCATGGTCCAGCACCGGAGTGGCAGCGATGTTTTCGCCCAGACTGCTGCCGGTGACCGTCATTACTTGTCTATTGATCAGATTCCGTTTATTAAGTTCATTATATATCGCCTGGACTCCCCCGGCCCGGTAAAGGTCTTCCATGTGATGGAATCCAGCCGGACTGATTTTGCATAAATGCGGAGTACGCTCACTGATTTCATTAAACAGATTCAGATCTATCTTGACTCCAGCCTCATCGGCAATTGCCAGCAAGTGCAGGACCGAGTTGGTGGAACAGCCAATGGCATTGTCCATGGTGATAGCGTTGATGAATGCGTCGGGGGTCATAATATCCAAGGGGCGAATATTTTTGGCCAGCAGCTCCATCACCTGCATACCGGTCTGCTTGGCCAGCCGGATCCTTTCCGAATATACTGCCGGAATGGTACCATTACCCGGCAGCGCCATTCCCAGGGCCTCAGTCAGGCAATTCATCGAGTTGGCGGTAAACATACCGGAACAGGAACCACAGGTAGGACAGGCTTGTTCTTCCCGGCAGGCCAGCTCTTCCATACTGATCTTGCCGATGGCTGCTTCTCCAACCCCTTCAAATATCTGGGTAACACTTATAGCCTTTTTGTTCGATATCCCAGCCAGCATCGGGCCCCCGCTGACAAAAATAGCCGGCAGGTTTAACCGGGCGGCCGCCATCAGCATGCCGGGTACTACCTTGTCACAGTTGGGGATAAACACCAGGGCATCAAAAGCATGTGCGGTAGCCATGATCTCGACCGAGTCGGCGATCAGTTCCCGGCTGCCCAGGGAATATTTCATACCGATGTGATTCATGGCTATCCCGTCACAGACCGCGATGGTCTGGAATTCAAATGGGGTCCCCCCGGCTATCCGCACTCCGGCTTTGACCGCCTGGGAGATCTTATCCAGATTAATATGCCCGGGTACGATATCGTTAAAAGAATTGACAATACCGATAAAAGGGCGTCTTACTTCCTCATCAATTAGACCCAGAGATTTAAACAGCGAGCGATGCGGGGCCTTTTCCAATCCTTGCTTTACTAAATCGCTTTTCATGGTTTTATCTCCTCTAAACTGAATTTATTTCAATCGTCTATTACCGGAACTTATTTAGGTATCAAATACTTAAAAAAGAATACAAAAAACCCCTCGTCCTTGTTCAGGGACGAGAGGTAAATTCCCGCGGTACCACCCTGCTTGCCATACTCATGAAGTATGACCGCTTACAGCACAAATCGATTTGGTTTATGTGCTAACTTGGTAACGGACTTTTTCGTCCGGCTCCACCTACTAAGCCCAGTTAATCTGGACGGTTCAGATAGCAGCTCCAGAATGAGCAACCTGCGAGAATATTGATGCCGGCTTCCACCTTCCCCGGTTCTCTGGTATCAACTCAATCACGCAGGCATTTTCCTTCATAGCCGTTATAATAATATGTGAGGTAGTATACTGCAAATTTCGTGGGATTGTCAAGAAATATCTCCTAATATTCGCCTTCCTGCTTAAGGTTTAATTTACCTATATACTCCTTGACCCCTATCTTCTTTCGTTCCCCCCGGACCCGCCTCTGTTGTTCCTTCTGGGTAATATGCTTAAACATGGTCCATAGGAGCCGGGTCCCTTCCTCAGTCTGGCAGGCCTCGGAAGGAGTCATGCCACTAAGAATGGCGAAGTGTGAATTGTACCACTTATTAAGGTACATCTCCTTGAGATGTGCCTCCAGATGTGGATACATGCGCTTGACGTCAGGAGTGAGAACTTCGAAGAGCCCATCTTCCCTTATTTCCAGCCCGTCAAATTCCAGGGCTTCATACATACCCTCTTCGAAAAACTGGCGTACTGCGCTGATATCTTTATCTCCAAAAGCAGAAACGGTTACCCAGTTGGAAGCCACGATATACTCGGCCATAAAACCAGGGTGGCGCTGGTTGTTGTCGTACTGGTAAATGGCCTGCAGCTGGCAGGGCAAGTCAATTCTTAAACCATGCAAATCCTCCAGGCGATCCTGTACCTGATGACGGTCCTTAATCGCATAACGGGCGGTTATGAAACGCATACCATCTTCAAAAGCCAGGTCATCGCATTCATCCTGCAAGACATCTTCAAATTGAAGGTAGCGCCCGCTGAGATAGCTGTAGGCAGTGCTCAGGCTGAGTTCATATTCCCCCCGCAGGGCAAGCGGATAGGGACTCTCCAGGGTAAATAGGGCATGCAAATCATCCATTGTATCCTGCTGCTGGGTTATAACCACGAATTCATCACCATTTATCACCAAATCGGCTATTACCCCGCTCATAAAAGTCACACCGTGATTATAATCGTCCTCATAACAGGTGATCCGCATATGCATACCGTAGGGCAGCTCCTCCACTTCGCGGATATTATCGACCCGATCCAATACTTCAAATAGATCATCCACGTTAAGTATTTCATAAACGCGGCAATAAACCAGTACCGAGAAGGGATCTGCACAGGAACCGGTTTCCAGCTTTTCGTTGGAAGTCTGGCCAATATTGGCTATTAACCAATACCCATTAAAATCGCGGGAAATGGTGAACATGTATTCGCTGCGATATACCTCACGCTCGTGCAGTATTATGGAATGTCCAGTCAAGGCCAGGTTGTTATGGGAACCTCTAATTTCTCCGGCTCGGCCTTCCAGCAGCAGGGCCCCCGGTTTCATAATCCGGTTAATATGCTGGAGCAGCATGGATTGAGAAAACTTTTTTTCGTCCAAAATTGAGAAAAGATAATTGAAATCCTGGCAGCGCAGGGCATGGAAAAAACTATTAATCAACTGCCGGGGATTGAGCTTGGGAGAAAGACGTTTCAATACCGAGTTGATATTGATATCTTCGAATTCATTATTGTCATCCAGGTACTTCTGGTACAGGAACCTGCCCAAGGCCGGCCGGCTCATAAATCGGATGTTGAATTTGTAGGCATCGGCGATTAACATACAGGTTTCCTTGTAATCAACTTCCACCAGGTCAGGTTGATTGAGGCGGTCCTGCTCATATTGATCCACCTTCATATCATCAATGACAAAGAAACTATGCACCCCATCCGCACTAAAAGCCAGGAAGAAGCACTCCACGTATAAACGCCCGTTTTCCTTCTGCCAGGCGACATCAATGGTCATGCGCCCGGTATGACGGCTGGCACTGGCGAAAGCACGATAGAAGTCCCCTCTGGCTAGGGGAGGAAAATGTGGCTGCATCCCAGCCAGATTGTATTTGGTCAGCGCCCGGCTGCAAATTTTCTCGAATTCCTTGCCGTACTCGTCTTTAACCAACTGAAAGAAATTTACTACCGCCTGATTGTGAAATGAAGAAAGACCTTCGATGACATCGGCCCTGGCATCAAACGGAATGTCCTCAATGATCTCCAGTATCGACAGGCAGCCTTCGTTGGTCTTAATGAATTTCGATATATCCCCAGCCAAGGGTTTGAGCATCGCCCGCGGCATATTTACCTTTTTATTTTTCATTGTTTACCTCAAAAAATCTTAAACCATAAGTAATTGCTTTTAATTTACCATTTTGCCACCTTTAAGGCAAATCACTTGTTCCTCCATATTCAGTCAGTCTTATAATATAAATCCAGCTATAATAATCTATTTTACGACAAAAGCTAAAGCAAAGGAGGGATGAAATATAATGAACAGCCGTATGAAATTTAGCAGCAAAAAAGGATTTAACTTCAAATCATTGTATTGGCCGATGGCTTTTGTTAATGGCCTGTTTTTTGGAGGTATGGCCCTGCGTAAAATAAGGCAGTACTGGGAAGGCGGCCCCACGGACTAACCGCCCCCCTCCTAACACATTCCTGAGGATAGGATCTGTCTATAAGCAGAGGCTATCCTTTTTTTTTATTTATTTAAGATATAATGTGCTGATGGGCGACAGGGTTTCGAGATCATTAGCCTTGACCATATCCTGCGACAGAGTGTAAAGAATATTCCCTATATAGAGGCCTCGTTCGATATTCTTGCTGCTGTCATACCAGCTGTCCCCAGCTTTCAAATAATCATCACCGCTGAGGTGTGTGATGCGGCCTTGCAGCTGCAGCCCATTGTTTACATCAATGTTATAAACATAATAGCCCTGGAAAGCAAAACTGCCGTAAGCGGGAAAAGGCTGTGCCAGCGAGGTGTTATCTTCGCTTACTTCCATAACTGTAACCGGGAAGCCCAGCAGATTTCGGGCGGCTGAAAACATCAGGGCCTTGTGGTTGCGCAGCAGTTCAGACTCAGTGCCGCGGTCCCCGATCAGGACCTTACTGATTTCAATCGGATTGGTGACGTCAGTGACATCGAACAATGCCACTTTCATGCCCTGGTAAAAAGCCTGGGTCTGGCCTCCCCAACCCTTGGTTTCTATGGTGTCCTTGCCGAAACCGATGATATGGTTTTCGTCATAGGGATGTAAATAATCGCTGTAACCAGGAATCTTAAGTTTGCCCAGGATGGCCGGTTGACCAGGATTACTCAGGTCGATAACAAAGAAGGGGTCAACCTGTTTAAAGGTAACCATGTAGGCGCGTTTTCCCATGAAGCGGGTGGAATAGATGCGCTCCCCTGGGGCAATGTTTTCCAGGCGGCCGCATACCTGCAGACCGGAGTCGAGGACATAAACATTGTTGGATGAGGTATACTGGTCGTTGCTCCATACCTCTCCGCTGGTGGTAGCCAAACGGAAATAACCTTCATATTCATCCATGGAAAACTGATTTAAAATCCTTCCCGGCACCTGTCCCGACCCATAATATTCAACCTGGCCCGGCCGCATTTGGAATTTGTAGATAGTGGTATAGGTATCTGCGGGACGGTAAATCATCGGTTCGGCCACTTGAGGCTGTACCGGGTATTCATATTTCTGGACTGCTACGTATAGGTTTTGGGCCGACGCATAAACCTGCTGGCCGCTGCCCAGGTAGGTATCAATATCGGCGGGGGCGGTTGGCTTATTCAAATCGATAGCCGCTATCATCAGGTAATTGGGACTTACACAATCGGGAAAATATCTTATCTCTTCCAGCTTCTCGGTCCGGAGCTCATCCCCCTGGATCGAGTCGCGCCATACCGGGGTAATGTCATCCTGCTGCTGGATATAGTAATAATTTATATATTTATTGGTCAGGAGATAGAAAGACGAATCGATTTTGCGGGAGGTCAGGTAACTGCCTTCCAGCTCCAGCTCCCGCAGCTTAACCGGGTGACTTTTGTCGGCGATATTATATAGGATGGCGCGGGTCATTTGGGTATAACGGATGGGGGGATATATTTGCGTCTTAAGGGAGTAATCCCGGACATATGGCACCTGGGGGGAGATAGTTCCAATTATGATCAGATGGTCACCATCTACATATAAATCGACTGGCTGAAATCCCTGGTCAGGACTGCTTATCGACGAAGCCAGCCCCATAGCATAGGCCGGTTGGGCTTTAATGATGTTTACCTTACTGCCGTTGATCTGATATAAATAGGTTCCGTCGGTTTTGACCAGGTCGGCTTCATCTACACCCTCAACCTGGAGGTTGGTACCCGAATAATCGCTGCTTTGATCCGAACCGTTCCCGGCAGCCTGGGGTGCAGACGCTTCTGCTGTAGACTTAACCGCGTCAGCAGCGCCAAGTTCATAATTACGCCCATAGGACTGTGATCTTTCCAGCAGCTTAAGCAGGTTCTGGTAGTTTCCCACTACCGGCAGTTCCGTTTGGGCCGAGGCCTGCACCTGACCTAAATTGGATCGTTGGCAGATGTTCGGCCATACCAACAAAGCTGCCACCATGATGGCTATAGCTAGAATTCTTCCCTTGCCCGCCGGTAATTTCATAATCCCACTCCTCCAAGATATTCTTAATCTTGTATACGGAAAAAATTACCGGCTGCTTGCACTTATTAACCCTGGAAACTTACCTGGTCCAATTTCTCCAGGTCGGGGCTCGATCCGATTATCACCAGGGTGTCGCCAGGCATGACTATATCATGGGCATGAGGATTCATAATAACCTGTTCGTCGCGGAGAATGGCTACTACTATAACATTGCGAACTTCACGCTGGAATACATCCTTAATGGTTTTGTTGGCCATCGGGGAATGCTCAGTGACCAGCACTTCCTCCAATTGAATCTGCAGCCGGCTGGAACTGAATAAGGTCTCAACCAATTCCACTGCGGCCGGCTTGAGCATATGCATGGCCATCTGGCGCCCCCCAATCTGGGTAGGCGAAATAACCTTATTGGCCCCAGCCTTATGGAGTTTGTTTACACTCTCAGGGCGGATTGCCCGGGATACTATCTTTAGATTGGGATTCACTGCCCGAGCGGTTAAAACCACAAAAACATTAACTGCATCACTGGGCAGAGCGCATATCAAACCCCGGGCCTTCCCAATACCGGCTGTTTTCAAAACTGAGTCCTCAGTGGCGTCACCCTGGACAACCAGGTAGCCTTTGTCCCGCATTTCGTTGACCAGTTCAACCGCACTTTCGATAATTACAAACGGAGCTCTCTCTTCCTTAAGAATCAAGGCTACGTTACTGCCTACCCGACCGGCCCCACAAACGATAATGTGGTTTTCCATAGTACTAATAGTTTTCATCATTTTATTTCTCTCCATTACCCTGGATATTTGGTGTTCAACCAGCACACTGATAATTACCCCCAGAGAATAGGCAACCACGCCCACTCCGACAACCAGTATCGCCAGCAGGAACAACCTGCCCTGAAAGGTAACCGGTATGATATCGCCGTATCCAGTAGTCGTCAGGCTGACTACCGTTACCCAGAAGGCCTCGAAGAATGACCAGCCCTCAAAGTACGCCAATCCCAGACTGCTTAATATAATTACCCCCACCAGGGCACTTACAGCGGTTAACAATTGGAGTTGCGTTTCAGACAGCCGAATATTAATTCTCCTCCTCAATGAATACTGCCTGGACTACCGGCCCAAAAACCATCTGGGCTACCTTCTGGCCGGGGAGAATTTTTACCGGCTTGTCCGTGACGTTCAGCAGCATGACCTTTATCTCCCCATTATGGTCGCCATCAATGGTAGCGGGAGCATTGGCTACTATTATGCCTTTACCGGCCATGCCTGCCCGGCTTCTGATCTGCCCTTCATAACCAGAGGGAATCATAATTGCCAAGCCAATCGGGAAACTCCTTACCTCATTGGGGTAGAGAACGATATCCTCCTGGTTGCCTAAACTGATATCGCAGCCAGCTGCTCCTCGGGTTTCATACTCGGGCACATTTGCCCATGAAGCCAGTTTCTTGAATTTCACACCTATCTTCTCCAACTGGACACCTCCTTTTTCGCCCTGCCTATTTCTATAACAAACGCACTGATACGTTTTCAATTATAGCTTAATAACAAAATTTTTTCTTTCGGGAGTTCATATCGGGTGTCCAATAATTATTTGGATTAAATTCCAGTTAGCGTTAAGTAAATTTCTTTCTCAAACCAGTTCAGCTAAAATAATAGTTAATCAGAGGGAGGCGATATCAGCTTGGACAGTCTATTATTACTGGCAATCCTGCTAATGACCTTTGTTTTACTGCTTATTTTATGGCAGCTGCGGGCGGGTAAAAATATTCAGATGGCCCAGGACAAAAGACTGGCCATGCTGGAAAAGGGCCAGGAAACCACCCTGCAAATCCTGAACGCGGAGTTATCCAACCTCCGCACCGAGTCCGGCATCCAGGCGCGGCAGGGCCGGGAAGAGCTCACCCACACCCTCAGATACTTTGAAGATTCCTTGTTAACCAGGATGAACGAGATAGCTCATCTGCAAAAGAACCAGCTGGGCATTTTTACTGAACAGATTGACCGTTTGATCTCCAGCAATGAGGTCAAACTCGACCAGCTGCGCCAAACCATGGAGATTCAACTGAAAGTGCTGCAGGAGGACAACAGCCAAAAGCTTGAAATGATGCGGCAAACGGTGGATGAAAAACTGCATGCTTCCCTGGAAACCAGATTGGGAGAGTCCTTTAAGTTGGTCAGTGATCGCCTGGAGATGGTCCATAAGGGTTTAGGGGAAATGCAGAACCTGGCTTCCGGAGTCGGTGACCTCAAAAAGGTATTGACCAATGTAAAAACGCGCGGAATATGGGGTGAAATCCAGCTGGGCAATATCCTGGAACAGGTATTGAGCCCAGAACAATATGCCTGCAACGTGGTTACCCGCCCCGGCAGCAGCGAAAGGGTAGAGTATGCCATAAGACTGCCTGGCCAAAACCAGGGAGAAGGTGAAATCTGGCTGCCGATCGATGCCAAGTTCCCCCAGGAGGACTACCTGCGGCTGATCGAAGCCAGTGAGCAGGGCCAGATAGAACAGCTTGAGGAAGCCGGGCGCCAGCTGGAAAGGCGGATACGAGCTGAAGCGCGGATGGTGCAGGAGAAATACCTGGCCCCACCCCACACCACAGATTTCGGGATCATTTTCCTGCCCACTGAAAGTCTCTATGCGGAAGTGGTTAGGAGACCCGGTTTTTTGACCGCCCTGCAAAGTGAGCTGCGGGTACTGGTGACCGGTCCCAGTACTATGGTTGCTCTGCTAAACAGCCTGTCGGTAGGTTTTCGAACCCTGGCTATTGAAAAACGAACCAGTGAGGTCTGGGAACTGTTGGGCGCAGTCAAAGCTGAATTCGGTAATTTTGCCGATATACTGGACAAAACCAAAAAGAAACTGGCTGAGGCCAGTAATACCATCGATAGCGCCACCCGCCGTACCCGCAGTATAGAAAGGAAGCTCCGGGCGGTTCAGGAACTGCCGCCTGCCACCGGTCTGAAACCAGAAGAAGAATCACCATTCTAGCTGGACGCTCCGTTCACAGGCCCAACATATTTTTTATCCGGCAATCCGAATCTGATTACGGCCGCATTGTTTAGCCAGGTATAAGGCCTTATCGGCAGCTTCAACCAGTTCTTCGATAGTCTGACCATGATCAGGGAAAGCAGCTACTCCGATCGACAGGCTTAACCTCTGCTCACCTCTATATGCCTCATCAGCATTCAAGGTTTCCATCTCTTGTTTTATATGCTCCGCCCGGCCCCATGCTGATTCCAGGGGAGCATCCGGCATGACCAGGATAAATTCATCCCCCCCGAAACGGCAGGCAATATCATTACGGCGGATACTTTTGACCAATAGCTGGCCCACCTGCTTTAAGAGCCGATCCCCATATGGGTGACCGAAATAATCATTGATGTGCTTGAAGTTATCAATATCAACCATGAGAATTGCCAAGGGCCGGCTGCCCCTTTGGGCGTTAAAGAGAGCCTCGGGCAGGATTTGTTCCATGTAACGCCGGTTAAACAGCGAGGTGAGGGGATCACGGACTGATTCCTGGCGCAGATTTTCCCGCATCTTTAAATTGAGCAGAGCCAGAACCAGGCTATCAAATACGGCCTGGGCCAGGTCGAGTTGGTGCTGGCCCATTTCGCTGCCTGACCAGGAGCAGTGTATTATCCCAAAAGGGGCTCCTTCAATAGCCAGGGGATGGCAAATATAAGTTATGCCTGGCTCTTCAGCCACATGCCGGCATATTGCTTCACTGCCCCCCTCTCCCGACTTACACATACCTGCACCCATGAGCCCCAGGCATTCGTCAGCGGTGAAGCAGCCGGCCAAATTGAATGGTTCATTCCAGGCGGCAGCAAGCTCCATACACCGCGCTTTATCGGAATAGATGTACAAACCTCCAGCCATGGCTGGCAAAACCATTTGCATATATTTCTTGATCACCGGGTAAGCGGTCTCCAGAATAGAGCAGGATTGAAGTTCGATGCTCATTTCATGCAGCTTTTTGATCTCCCAGTTGTGGCGGTCCAATTCCTGGTTGCGGGCAGTCAAGGTCAAATTAGCCATCTCCAGGCGGAGCTGGGCAGATTTCTGTTTGGTAACATCCCGAAAAATGATAATGTGGCCTTGGACAAGGTTCTGTGGATTGGTCAACGGCGAAAAGGTCATATCCAGCCATTTGCTGCCGCTGACGGTGTTCTCCTGAAAAAGCCACTTACCGGACTGGGCGTTCATCAGGTTGATAGCCATGTCGGAACTGGGTTCGAAAAGACGCTCCAGCTTCTGCCCGATGAAATCGCAGCTTTTTTCCAGGATGTTCAACGCTGCCGTATTGATGTTCACAATCCTATTGTCAACATCAAGTACCACCACCCCATCCTTGATTCTTTCCAGGATCTCCGGGGTAGCTGCCGGTAAAAGGCCTAAATTGCGCAAAACCAGGCTTTTGCGTCCTGGTCGGCAGATCCGGGGGAAAATGCGGCAGGTCAGAAAAAAGCAAAGGAGCCCCGATGACAACAATATAATTGTCCATGCCTCTGCCTGCATAAGATACTCCTTCAAAGTCAATTTTAGTCCTGCAGTCAAAAGGAATGATTTCCCGGCCCCAATTGTTTTCCTTATATTACCAATAATATAGATGCTGTCGCTAAAAAGCAAGTTTAATATTGATCACCCCCGATTATCTCACTCCGAATAATGCTGGTGCTCATGTCTATAACATGAATTCATGATCAGAAATCAAAATGGTCTGGATCAGGGCCAAACCGCTGCCCCCGGTCTAAACTGTTTATGAGTTCCATGTCACCGGGGGATAACTCGAAATCAAAAATATCGGCGTTGGCAATAATACGCTCCCGGTGCACCGATTTGGGGATGACAATAACTTCATTCTGCAGATGCCAGCGCAGGATAACCTGGGCAGCATTTTTGCCATAACGCCAGCTGATGTCTGCCAGCAACGGGTGTTCGAGGACTTTTCCCCGGGCCAGCGGCGCCCAGGCTTCAACCGCTATGTTTCTGCTCTGGCAGTAAGCCCGCAGCGATTCCTGGCTGAGCCAGGGGTGCAATTCTATCTGGTTGATCATCGGGGCTATCTCGGCCTGGCTCATCAGGTCGTCCAGGTGATGGGACTGAAAATTGCTCACCCCGATGGCCCGCACCTTTTGGTCCGTATAAAGCTTTTGCATAGCCTGCCAGGTGTGCTGGTACTTGCCGGCTACCGGCCAGTGGATCAGATAGAGATCAAGATAATCCACCTGTAATCTCTGCAGAGTGCGCTCCAATGCCGCTTGGGTTTGGCGATAGCCCTGCTCCGAATTCCATACCTTGGAGGTGATAAAAACATCCCGGCGATCAACCTCCGAATCCCTTAACCCCTGTCCTACTCCGGCTTCATTCCCATAAAAAGATGCGGTGTCAATTGAGCGGTAACCAGCCTGAAGAGCCCATTTGACCACTTGTACCACTTCATCACTGCCGACTTTATATACACCCAGACCCAGCCGGGGTATTTCCACCCCATTGGCTAAACGGCGGGCTGAATCAATATCCATAATCACTCCTCCTTAACATCAGGTCTAATGGCAATTAACCAACAGATCCACAGCACTGTTGGCGTTTGAACAGGGTGATCAAGACTGCAATTGATCGGTGGCTTTATTAATAGCTCACCAGTTTATAATCCCCTAATTTTACAAAACGGAATCCTTCCTGCTGCAATAACGGCAGCGCTGCCTTGACTCCTTCGGCGGTAGCGCCCTCCGGGTGATTGCCATGGAGAAGTATTATAGATCCCGGTCCTGCCCCCAATAAGGCCTGCTTAACCTGGGCTTGGCTGAAGGCAGCTCCCGCATCTCCCAATACATTGTAACCTACCGTAATATATCCCATATCGCGTACAGCAGCCACTGCCACCTCATCATAATAATTGGTTCCGGAGCGATAATAGTGAGGTTTTACTCCGGTCTCAACCGCAATTTTCTCACCATTGTCTTCCACCTCCTGAATGACTGCGGTCAGGTCTTCGGTTCCTTTAATTCCATAGGCTTGTTTCCCCGCCACCGAAAGAGGCTTGTGCCTGAGTCCATGGCTGCCGATCTCAAAGAGGCTATTTCCAGCCAAGTGCCTGAATAACGCCGGATTAGCGTCTATCCACCGCCCGGATACGAAAAAGGTCGCCGGTATCTGCAGGTCCTCCAGGTATTCGACCAAATCCCGATCATAGCCGTTGGATGCGCTTGAGCCCCCGCATAGGTCAAATGTCAGGGCCACTGCCTTTTCTTCAGTATCAAGCCGGTATGCTACCCCGCTGACTTTTTCTCCCCACTGCTTGGGGATAATCCCCTGGTATGTTTCGATAATCACATTTTTGCTTTTAGGAGCGTGCAATTCGCCCAACGCAGCATTTAATGATGGGCTCATTACAGCGACAATGGGCTCATTCACCATAAGGTCAGCGGGCCGCAACGTAGGATCTCCACTGGTTCCGCCCGCCAGCCAAATACCGATCACGGCGGCTAAAGGTATAAGAGTATATTTTAAGCTCATTATCTACACCACCAGGGTAATGTTGCTGCCAGTCATGCCTTTTTGGACCACCAGCTTTTTATCGATCCGCTCCCGCAGCTCACTCACGTGGGAAATGATTCCAACCAAGCGGCTGCCGCTGGTCAGTCCCAGCAGTACCTCGATAGCCTGTTCCAACGATTCGGGGTCAAGGGCTCCAAAGCCCTCATCCACAAACATGGTATCGATTTTGATGCCGCCGGCGAACCGCTGGATCATATCCGATAATCCCAAGGCCATAGCCAGTGAGGCCTTGAACGATTCTCCCCCGGACAAAGTCTTAACGCTGCGGCTTTTGCCGGTGTAGTTATCTATCACGTCCAATTCCAGCCCGGTCTGGCTGCGCAGGTTACCGGCCTCCTCTTTGCGGATCAGCACAAACCTTCCCCCGGTCATATAGGAAAAGCGCTTATTAGCCTCGGCAATCACTTGATTAAAGTAGGCAGCTTGGACATATTGCTCAAAGGCTAACCGGGGACGTCCCTTCAGGTCGCCGTTAGCAGTGTCGGATAGGACCCGCATACCCTGGTAAGCTTGTTCCGTCTCAGCCATTTCCTGGCGGCGGGTTCCGATCTTGGCCAGCAGATTGGAATTAGTGTTGATACGGCTGAAAATGATCCGCAGCCGTTCTTCTGCCGCTGTACTGGCCTTCTCCAACCCTTCTTTCCGCTCTTTCAGAGCCGTGGTATCAATAAAAGCAGCTTGTTCCGTTTCGGCAACAAGGGTTGTGACCTCGGCTCGGGCCTCCTGCACTATTATTTTGTATTGGTCCAGGTCCGTCCTTAGTTCCTGGATATCCTGCTCCGATCTTAAACTCTGCTGGTAATGCTGCTCATCATCAAATCCCCTCGCCTTTAACACCTGGGCAAATTTTAACTGCACTTCGCTCAATGCGGTCTTGGCGGTGGTCAAGCTCCCGGTCAGTTCAATTAAGATTCCCTGCCTATTCTCAAGCGCCGCCCGGCCTTCGTTGACTTCCTTTTCCGCTGCCGCCAGGGATTTTTTCATATTCTCCAGGGCGACCGTGCGGATTCTCATATCTTTCTCGGCATCCGTCCGGCTGTTAAATCCTAGTCGAGCCCGGGTGGAATTAGCTTTAGCTTCCAGAATGCCCCGGGACATCCTGGTTTCCCCGACCTCTTTATCAAGATCGTTCAAATCATGGACCAGTTCAGCTAGAATCTTAACGGTCTCATTTAGTTCTGATTGCCAGATTATCTTCTTCTTAGCCAGATTGCCGAGTTTAGCTGCCTGCTCCGACCATTTGGCCCATTCTTCTTCGGCCCGGTGTATTTCTAAGGCTAAGCGGGCTGGGATCTCCTCAACTGCCACTTCACCCAGCAAGGCCTGTACATTCTTAAGCAAGGCCTCGGTTTTGGCTTCCAAACCCACCCGCCAGTTGGCCGCCGCTTGATTGGCCTCATAGGTACGATCACGAGCCGCAGCAGCTTCCTTTTTGGACTTCCGCAGCTGAGCCTCGCTGGGCGATTGGGCACTCAATTGGGCCGGATGGGGATGAGTGGATGAACCGCAGACCGGGCAGGGCTCCCCTGGCGTCAAGCGCTCAGCTATAATCCCGGCCTGCTCATTCAGGAAGGCGATTTCTATCTGCTCATAAGCAGCTGATAAAACCTGACTCATTTCCAAGGCAGCTTCATATTCGTGCTGGGCACTCACTAATTTGCTGCGATCGGTTTCTATCTGGGCTGCAATACCGGACAATTCCCGTAACCCTTCACGGCGGCGCTCCCATTCAGCCAGGTTGTTCCTGGCCCGTTCAGCTTTCACCTCTATGTCCTGGCAATCCTCCAGTACCTTTTTGAGTTTCTCTTCGGTTCCAACCAGAGTTTCCCGCTTGGCTTGCAGGTTTTCCAACCGGGTCTGCTGCTCTTTTAATCTTTGGTCCAGCGCCTTGATCTCTTTCAGCCGTAGATCCAATTCCTTGTATTGCTCTAGGGAGTCCTGGACGGCACTAATTGCCGCCACCAGAGCATCCCGCTCCGGCTCCCGGTCTTTCTCCGTCTGCCATTTTAGCTGCCATTCAACTAACCTATTTTTATCCGATTCCAACCCTTCCTTTTGCTCCTTTAGGCGGGAAATATAATCACTGGCCGATTTCCATGCCTGCTGCAATTCATCAGCCACCGGTTTTAGGTGATATAAAGCATTTTCAGCCGCTTGCAGTTGTTCAGCTTTTTGGCTGAATTCTTTTTGCCGCCCTTCTAATTCCGTTACACGCTTCCGGGCCTGCTCCAAGCGATCCAGGCGCTGGTTGTCGGCATCAGCGGTTGCAATCTGCTGGCTGATTCTGGTCAGCTCTTTTCTGGAGTTTTCATTGAGACTGCTCTCTGCCTGTTGCAGCTGCTGGTCCTCATCAATCAAGCTTTGCAGACAGCTAAGATATCTGTCCAGGTTATTAATGTTGTTTTCATCTTTAAGCATCTCTAACTCGGCATACATAGAGTGGTCAGGCGGACAATCGAATCCAGCCGCATACTGCAAAATGCTCCTGCGCAAATCCTCATAACGATTTCTCAGCAGGCTGGCCTGGTTTTTCAATTCATATTGGAACTGCTGAAACATCTCAGTATTGAAAACCTTGCGGAAAATCTTGCCCCGCTCCTCGGTGTTAGCCAGCAATAATTTCAGAAAATCCCCCTGGGCGATCATGGCAATCTGGCCAAATTGGTTGCGGTCGATACCGATAATATCTTTAACTGCGTCGGAAACCGCAGTATATCCTGTTATCACTTTACCATCAGGCAAGTTCAGAACGGCATTGGCATTCTCCCAGGTCATCCCGGTACCGCTTTTCTTGGCCCGCTGGTAACGAGGGCTACGTTCAACTCTATACAATCGATCGCGATAGGCAAAATCCAGCCTAACCCAGGTTCGGTCCTCCGGTGCAGCAAAGTCGCTGCGTAGCATGGAGCTTTCCCGGTTATTCCCGCTGGCTTCCCCATAAAGGGCAAAAGTAATGGCATCAAATATAGTAGTCTTGCCGGCTCCTGTATCCCCGGTAATCAGGAATAGACCGCTGTCACCGAAATCGGCCAGCGGCACTTCCACGGTTCTGGCATAAGGACCAAAGGCGCACATGGTAATCTTGACCGGCTTCATTATTCTTCCCCCCCGGTCTGGGCCAGTATTTGGCTAACGATATCGGCTTGTTCAATACTGAGTTCCATATTATTCTGCAGCTGAAAGAAATCCGCAAATAGCTGCAGCGCCGTTTTCTGGGATATATCGGCAGGCTGGGTTTCATTATTTATAACCCGAGATCGCCGGTTATCATAATCAAGCTGCAGAACATTAGGATAAACCGCTCGTACCTTACCTATGGCGTCTATGATATAATCATCATCGGTCAAGGTCACCTGCAGGTAATCATCCGTATCGGTTCCCAGGTAAACAGACGGGTCCAGCAGGCTGCTGATCGGTCCTTTAATATGGCGCATGTCTCGCCGCGGCTTGAAAGGCACCTTCTGCACGGTAACCTGGCCTTTCTCCTTCAGCTCCACTACCGTAAGGGATTTACTCTGCCGCACTTCGGAGAAGGAGTATTTAAGCGGAGAACCCGCGTAGCGGATAGTATCCCGCCCAATCGATTGGGGGCTATGGAGGTGCCCAAGTGCTACATAATCAAACCCCTCAAATATAACGCTGTCGATATTGTCAACGCCCCCCACGGAAATGCTTTCCGACTCGCACCTCTCCGGCTCAATCCCCCCGCTGGTTATAAATTGGTGAGCTACCAATACATTTCGGCGGGTGGTATCCAGGCCCGAATTATCGATTACCGTTTTGACTGCCGCTTCATAGCTGCCGATCTCCATCTCAGGATAAAAACGGCGCACCTGCGCAGGTTTAGTAAATGGCAATAAATATATGTCGATGAGACCGTATTGGTCTTGCAAGGTGGTGGGATTCAGGCGGCCATCGAATAATCTCGCCATGTAGATACCCCGGGCGGCCATAATTCGGGAACCAAACGCCAGCCGCTCGGCTGAATCGTGATTGCCGCTGATGACCCAACAAGGTATACCACGTCCGGCAATGGAGGTCAAAAATTCATCCAGCAGTTCTACCGCTTCCGCCGTCGGTATAGACTTATCATAAACGTCCCCGGCAATCAGGATCCCGTCCGGCTTTAATTCTTCACAGATATCCAATATTTGCTCCAATATGCAGCGCTGGTCTTCCAGCAGGCTGTATTCATAGATCCTCTTGCCGATGTGCAGATCAGCTATATGTATTAATTTCACCAGGTTTCCTCCTCCCGCTGCTACCACCTCTCCCATTATATATCTTGTCGATATTTAGGATTATGTATTTTTGATTGAATAGAGGAAATATAGGTATAATGTAGGAAAAAGCACAGAAAGGATGGGTTGAGTGGATAGGTTTGAAATGAATGACGATGATTATTACGCGATCGTTGTCGCTAAAAATGTCGCCTGGCGTTTACTCCAACATCCAGATATCAACCCCCGGCAAGTTATTGGTTTGGGAAATGCGCTTTACGCCCTGGACCGTCTGCCCCTCACTACTCCAGGTGCTGACTGTCAGTTCAGAATAATCTACCATCAAGTTAGTGAAGGTTTCAAAAAAGTGCGCTTTTTTAGGTTTCTGATCTCCGCCACCGATTTTCGTATATCCTGCGGGGGCACCAACTGCGACCTGTACGTCGCCGAGGAACATTTCGACCAGTGTCTGTGGGAAATCAGGCCTGACGGTTTTCGAGATACCGGGGGCATTTTGGATACCATAGAAAATTCCTGCGAGAAACTCCTGAACCGGGGAGCATCTGTAGATGTCCAGGATAAATCAGCTATTATCTATGATGATAGTGAAAGCTGATCCCGGCCAACCTCCATTCAGCCATCAAGCATACTGCGCTGTTCTTACCTTTCAGAATTAAGATTTATTCCCAGCCAATGTTACGATAATAAATAGGCGTTCGGTAAGGCGATTTATAGAACCAAACAGGATATCTGGCTATAATGCCGAATTTAAAGCAGAACATATTTTACAATTGATTGATCGAGGTTTTTAGAAATAGACGTCAACACTGCTGCTAACCGAATATCTAAATGTGCCCAGCAGACTTTTATGTTGATCAGCTTCACCTGGGCTGGATTGTTCATGGTCTGTGCCCAGCTGGCTTTTCCTGTCATTAACAACCGCAATGCCTTTCCCGTCCACGCGTCCGGACTGGCCTTAATCGCTATAATTGGCCTGCTAATCAAACGTATGGCTGATTCCAAATTCGACCTGCGAACGGGCTGGGCTATTCTGTGGTTGATACTCCTGGCGGCAGTTCCCCGCATTTACCTGCTGCAATCAGTATCCATCGCCCAGACCAGTGATTACGCCACCTATCTGGTAAACAGCCTCTCCATTTTTGATTCTTATAGCGTATCCCGCGAGTGGCAGCTTTATTTTGGTGCAGCCGCCGCCAACGTCCCGGTTATCTGTGGGATTTTTGCGCTGGGTTTCAAAATTTTTGGCGCCTCCCTCTCCACTGGTCTCTATATGAATGTATTTTTCTATACCGGCGCGGTAATCGCCCTTTACTTTATCGCCCGCCGCTTTCTCCGTCCCGGTACGGCTTTCCTGGCCGCAGCAATTTACGCTTTATGGCCCAACAACATCTGTTACTCGGTATCCCTGGCTTCTGAGCCCATGTATATCTTCTTCCTGCTGACCGGACTGGCACTTTTTATGTACGGAATTGCAACCGGGGGAATACTTTTGTTAAGCAGCCTGCTTTTGTCTGGATGCGTTCTCGGTCTGTCCCAAACAGTACGGCCGGTTACGGTCATATTTATAATCGCCCTGGTGATTGGTTTCCTCGCTTTTGATCGCTGCAGCAGGAAGCACTATCCATTTGTACGGCGGTTTGGTATGCTGGGTTTAATGTTATCCGGTTACCTGATTTCCCAGTGGGGACTAGCCCTATATACCCACCAGATCTTGCCGGAGGTATCCAAACCCAGCTATGGCTGGTCAGTTTATGAAGGGGCCAATATCAACACCTTCGGTCAATGGGATGCAGAATCCAGTGCGATTCAGGATCGAGTTATTGCTGAAAACCCGATAGAGACAGTACAGCCCATCCTCCTGCAAATGGGATTAGAACGCTACCAATCCTATGATAGCGCCACTCTTACCCTGCTGCTGGCCATGAAGACTAACAACCTGATGGGTAACAGCGATCTATTTTACCGGGAGCTGCTCGGCTATACCGCGGAACCGGACCTGGTTCAAACCGGCCAAGTACCGGGCCTGATCCTGTCCTGGGGAGCGATGTCGTTTTGGTTGTACCGATTACTGGCTTTGTACTTTATCTATATCTGCATCAGTTCTTTATTTTGGATCGGCCAAAATAAATACCATGATAAAGTGTACCGGTTATTTGGTTTGATTCTGCCGGTTTGCGGTATCATGGCGGTACATCTCGGGTTGACTTCGATCCAGCGCTATAATTATCCGGCTATACCGCTTATTATTATGATCGCCCTAGTCTTCCTGGACCAACATCCGGTTCACTACAAAACAGAAATGGATACGCCTATTAATGAATGATAACAAAGGCAGGATCCTGGTTATCGTACCGGCCTGCAACGAGGAAAGAAATATAAAAAGGGTAATAGATGACCTGCGCAGCAAGGCACCGGGAACCGATTATATAATTATTAATGACGGATCCACTGACAATACCCGCGATGTCTGCTGCCGCCATCACCTCCATTACCTGGACCTGCCCATTAATCTGGGCATAGGAGGCGGGATGCAGGCCGGTTATCGTTATGCCCGGGAAAAGGGCTACCATATTGCTATCCAACTGGATGGGGACGGGCAACATGACCCCGGCTATATCAAGGAAATGGTCACTTTACTTAGAAATGAACAGGCCGATGTGGTGATTGGTTCACGATTCCTGGAGGGACAAGGGTTCCAGTCCTCCCGGGCGCGGCGCGCAGGTATAGGGTTCTTAAGCCGACTGATCAGGCTCTGCTGCGGGGTAAACATCAGAGACGTAACCAGCGGCTACAGGGCAGTAAACCGCCGTTTCATCGAAATATACGCGGAAGAATATGCCCAGGATTACCCGGAACCCGAAGCCATTATCTGCGCTGCCCTGCACGGTGCCAGCATTACTGAAATACCGGTGGTAATGCGTCATAGATCTGAGGGACAGAGCTCGATCAGCAGTTGGAGGTCCATCTATTATATGATTAAGGTCTCCCTGGCCATTTTGATTTATTGGCCTACCCTTCGCAAGAGGTATAACTAATGGTTCCCCATCTGCTGCAGACCAGCGCTCTGGTCGGGATAGCCTTATATTTTGCGGCCATATTTTACCTGCTGCATAAGAAAACCCTGGCCTTAAAATATACCTTGATGTGGATTTTAGCCGGGCTGGTGATGGCGGTCATCGCAGTCTTCCCCGGCATATTGACCAGGTTTGCAGGTATGGTTGGAATATCGACGCCCTCCAATGCCCTGTTCGCGGCTATCCTATTTGCCATACTGCTCATATTGATAGCTCTTACTTCAATTATCTCAGGTTTGAATGACAAGACCACCAAACTGGTTCAATCCATGGCTATCCTGGAGAAGCGGGTCAGGGATTTGGAAGACGCCCAGAATAATTCTTCAAGGTAAACCGGCGGGATCACCGACCTTTTAGTAAGGGATGATGTAATGGTTTATGTAATGATACTTTTTCAGGTAATCCTGCTCTTACTAGGGCAGATGCTATGGAAAACAGAACTCTCTAAATATGGGTATCTGGGTAGCGACAATTTTTTGAAAATAATCCTTTCGCCCAATATTATCATGGGCATACTGATTTACATAATCGCTACGGTGGCCTGGTTCTATATTCTCTCCCGGGAAGCCTTCAATATTGTCTATCCGCTGCAGTTGAGCCTGGCCGCCATTATAGGTGTGCTCCTATCGGTATTCTACCTGCATGAAAGCTTCACCCTGCCTAGGTTTCTGGGTATCCTCTGCCTGATTATCGGCGTTTTCCTAATTGTAAAAAGATAGAGAAAACTAGCAGATCGATCAAAAAAGGCGGAGAGAAAGGCTAAAGGAAGGCCCTGGAGTGAGGCGTACTTAAGGTACGTCGATCGAATGGGCACTCCTTTTAACGCAGCTATCGGCCTTTTTTAACGATTTAAGGGCCCATCCTAAGATGGGCCCTTAAGCGCTATCGTCCAAACGGATCACAAACACACCTAATTTTTAATTATTGTCGGTTTATTTGGGGGCCTCGGCCTTCTTGGCGGCCGGGGTCTTTACTTCCGCTTTTTTAGTCAGGTTCTGGTATTGCTTGGTCAGATCAAGCATTTTTGTGGATAGATCCTCTACCTGCGCGGTCAGGTTGGCTATCACATTTTGATTGGCCTTGTTGGCTTCACCAAAGGTGTTCATGACCGCGTCCTGGACCATCTTCTGAACCTGGGTCTGGTTGCTCTTGATCCGTTTGGTCAAGTCGGCAACCTGCCCAGACAGACCCGAGAGCAAGGCCTTATTGGCCTTTTCCCCCTGTTCATAAGTATTCATAACCACATCCTTGACCATCCGCTGCACCTGGGCTTGATTGCCCTGCACCTGTTTGGTAAGGTCGGACACCTGGGCGGTTAATCCCGAAACCATATCCTGGCGGGCTTTCTCCGACTGTGAATAGGTTTTGGCCACCAGGTCCTCGATCATCTTCTTGGACTGATCCTTATTCTTACGCAACTGCTTGCTCAGTTCCTCGATCTGATTGTTTAGGTCGGCAAACAATTGCTGGTTAACCTTATGAACCTGCTCATAGGTGCTGCCTAAAGCAGTTTCCGCCATCTTTTGGATTTGCTCCTGGTTGCCGCGGATTTGTCTGTTCAGTTCTTCCTCATACTTGGCCATTTCCTCCAAAGCAACCCGGCTTTGATCCATTTGTTTTCTGGTCATGGCCTCAATCTGCTCCTGGGTGGCGGTAAGATTCTTCATGCTCATGCCCCAGAAGTCCCATATCTTCTCCATTGATTCTTCCATCAGTTTAAAGCTCTTGGCTAAATTGTCCTTGGTATCAAACACTTTTTATCCTCCTAACATTTGTATTATTCTTACAAACATCCGTCGGGATAGCACAAATATCATGTTAGCATGGAAGCATATTCCATGTCAAGGAAATCGCCTTGGCTAGGGCTTTTGAGCTCAATCGGTAAGTTATTTTTTGCGGACCGGCATCATTATGGCTTCGCCTTCAACCACGATCTCATGTTTTTGGTTGGTGCAGTAAGTGCGGAGCCAGACCCGATTTTTCTCTTCATCTTTTTTGGTAACCTCCACAACCGCAGTGATGGTATCCTCAATGAAAATAGGTCGGCGGAAATCGCAGGATTGATGGATATAGATTGAGCCGGGACCAGGTAGCTGAGTCCCTAAAACATTAGATATAAAGCCGATTGAAAGTATGCCATGGGCGATTCGCTTATGGAAACTGGTCTCACTGGCATATTCGGCATTAATATGGGCTGGATTGAAATCCCCGGTTACACCGGCAATAGAATAGACGTCATATTCGGTTACGGTTTTTGTAAAAGAAGCCGTATCTCCTATATTTATTTCCTCAATTGTTTTACCAAGCATAAAGCCTTCTCCCTCCTGCTTTCTCATATTTTTTCTCATATATTATATCTGAAAATAATTGATTAAGCATGAATATTGTGGAAATTCCGGATCTTATAGGTATCTCCATACCTCAAGGCTCGGTTGGATACAATTTGTCATATCTTGTCGTGACCGGAATATAACTAGAATAGACCCTTTTTGTATGGTGGCGAAATATTATGTGAAGGAGGTTTAACTATGACTAAATGGCTGGCGATTGTTGGTATTATCGCAGGTCTGGCAGGTTTCTTCTGGCAGCCCCTGGTAATGGGGATAGCAGCTATAGTGTTGGGAGGATTCGGACAGTACACAGCTAAAACAGCAGATTCAACCGCAACCCCGGTTGAGCAGAAGCTTAACTGGGTAGCCATCGCTGCTGGCGCCGTTGCCTTAGCTTTATATTTTATAAAGTAGTCAGTTTCGTAAAAATGCCATACAAAAAGCGGGCTTTAAATCGCCCGCTTTTTTCTATATTTTTTAGTCTATATCAATAATTTCTATTTCTGGCCCTTGACCTGTCGTCTTTACTGCGAGAACCTCTTTTTGCAGGATGGTCTTGATCTGGCGGCGGCTCCTAACCGGCTGTTTATAGATACTAATTTCCTGTATTTGAAAGGGAACCATATTAATTTCAACGTGTTCTTCACGGAGCGGAAACCGCTCGATCTCAGTCTTTATCAGCTCTCCATCGGAATCGGGCATAAAATACCTTGTTTCTACCACCAGTTCCTCACGTTTAACCGGCACGGTTATGGTTCTGGTTTCAGTAATGACTTCCTCATGCCAAGCTACCTCTTTGGTTGGAATAAATCTGGTTTTTATATCGGCGCCCTCTTCCTTAATCTCAAGCCTGTGGTTGGATTCCTCCATATGATCCACCTACTTAAACACCTCACAAAAATTGTGAGGTGTTTAGAAATTCAAGTTTAACCCAACTGATCAGAATCTTCCATAGCATCCGGTTCAGGTATCGGGGCCAGCTGATCATCCGTGCTGGCCGAAAGCTGGCTGTCAACTACATTGGCTCCGCCTTCTTTGTTGATACGTGCCTCTTCGTGCCTGACCGTCTCGGTAATGTCACGGTTCTCTTCAACCGCACGCTTTCGGGCGATTATTTCGCCGGTAACCATCGTATGCTTGCCCACATCGATCTTATCCTCACCTACTGAAAGAGTGAAATGATCATCATCCCGTGCTTCGATTGGCCGATCACTAGGTTCGTTGATGGTTTTACGCTCGATGACAACCTCTTCATGGGTTACCGGAATGTGCACCGTCTGTTGTTCTTCAATTATCTCTTTGCCGACCTCAACCTTACCGATATCTACCCGGTTTTTAGCTATATCCAGCTCTTCCTTCCGTAATTTCACAGTCTTTTCGTCTACTTCGCGGCTTTCACCTCTGTGATCATCTTTATCTTTGACTTTATCATCCCGGGGTGCAAACATATCAGTAAACCAACCCATAAAAAACCTCCTTTATAATTTAGTCCAATTTTATTTTTCCCTCACGGCGGAGCTATTATGATTGGTATTTCCGTTTGGATGCAAAAGGCACACCTGATTATTTGATCCCAAATATATAAATTTATAGTCAATATATCGATTAGTAATATTTATGTACTTTTGATTCTAATTGACATTTAGGGATATTGTTTTTACTTATAAAATCATGAATGCGCCGAAAACTAAGCTAAGGAGGTGTTCAGGATGGATAAAACTGAAATAGACGTGTTAAAGAAAACCGGGACCGCAGTGCCCTCATTTAAAATTACCAGCGGATCAGAACTGGATTATCAACTGGCCATCACCATGGCCCGAAACACCAAAAACAAAACCTAAAATTGGAAGCAAAATTTTATGTTAATTTATTTATTTCCCGGACGGTTTTTGACCAAGCTGTCCGGGAAATTTTTGGGGTATACTTTGTATCCCCTTGCCGCTTTAACCAAGTGGGCGTGTTCACAGGCATAATAGTCGTCGGGCCGATCAATGAAAAAAAGCGCTTCAATATCGAAAGGGCCAAAGTCCTCCACCAGATTCCAACCGGTGGCGGCCAGGTCCTTGCCTATAGTAAAAGGATCAAAGCCCATTTGCATGTTCTCCCCCACCCCCTGGGCCATCATCAGCAAAACATTCACCCTTTGGGAGGCCTTGGCAGGGTTGAAGGCATCCGGTTCCAGGTAATCAAAAACAACTTGACTCCCCGGGGCGGCTATCCGCGCTATGGATTGGAGCGTATTCAGCAAAGCCGGGCGGGGCAGGTAGTAGGTTACCCCCATCCAGCTGAAAACCGCAGGTCTATCCGGATCAAAGGCAGAGGATCTAATTGCGTCACCCAGATCTTCTGTATTGAAATCGATGGGGACAAAATGCAAACCAGGCGGGTGCGGCCAGCCCAATTCGGCCAGGCGCTGGAGCTTAAATGATTGAGTAGCCGGGTGGTCAACTTCAAAAACCTGCAAACGTTCCATCAGGTCCGGGCGGCGCCAGGCAAAGCTGTCCAGTCCCGCTCCTAAAATAACGTACTGGTCTATTCCCTGGCGAACCGCCTCCTCCAAACCCTCTTCTTCGTAACTGGCCCGGCTGAGAGTAAGAACCGGGGCCGCCATGGCCTGCATCATAAATCCTAAAATAGCAATTTCATCGGGAAATGAGGCGGCGAAGTCCGGAGCGGCGCTCTTGAATCCCCCCACCATCTGTTCTTGAAAAGATTTGAATCCCTGTTCTCCCACCATTTCATAAGCCAGAGGATCATCAAAGATCTTGGGATCATCGTAGCGGGCGTGAAACGCGCGATAACAAGCTGCACTTATAGCGGTTTGACTAAAACGGTCTGCTTGCATTGTTGCCCTCCTTAATTACGGTGTTTCATTTAAAATCAGAATACCACTATACCCATATTGATAACCAACTAATATTTGACGCCACTTGCTACTCGAACTAACCGTCATGATTAAATGATGGGTAATAGGTTAGGGTCAATAAAAGTCACAAAAATCATCTGACCTTTCTGCCAAGGGTGAATTATAATAGGATTAATTTAACACCGTTGGGAAAGCAGAGTATGTGCTTGTATCAATAGAGAAGGTTAATGATTGAGCAGGCACTTTTTTATAACCCGGAACCCAACTTCGAGAGGCAGGGGTGAACTGTTATGGAATTTCTCAGTCAACATAGAAAACAGTTCCTTTATGGTTTGATTGGCCTGCTGGCCTTATGGGCCTTGTGGATGGGGTTAAAGCCCGCCTCGGTACCGGCCTATACCGCCATTAAACAGGACTACACCCCGTCACTGCTGCTGAGCGGAGAAATCGTAGCTTCCCGCCAAGCGGCTTTGTCGTCGCAGGGTTCAGGTCAGGTAATCGAATGCCCGGCAGACAAGGGAGATAAGGTTGTCAAAGGGCAGCTGCTGGTGCAGATAGACGATACTCAGGCCCGTCTTGATCGTGATAAGGCGGCGGCAGCCGTACAGATGGCCCAATTGCAGCTGCAAAAAGCAGCAACTTTGAGCCTTGACGAGGCCAGGGCCAGCAGCGTTCAGGCTGATATGAACCTGGATAAGGCCCAGCGCGAATATGATCGGACCAGAATTCTGGCTGAAGCTGGAGCCGTAAGCCAGGCCGAGATGGAACAAGCCGAACGCAACCTCAAAACCAACCAGGAACTGGCCCGGTCAGCCCGGACCACGATGGAGTCCCTGCAGCAGGGCGGTACTAACATTTCGATTCTGCAAGCAGAACTGGAACAGAAGCAGCTGGATCTAACCCAGAAGGAAATATTACTGGCCCAACTGAAAATAGCAGCTCCTACTGATGGTGAGCTGTTGGACCTATATATTAATCCCGGAGAATTGGTATCGGTTGGCACCCCGGTGGCGTTATTTGCGGGTGGGGAGGAGCTGCGGATAAAGATCCAACCCGATCAGCGTTACACATCCCTGGCAATGACGGGTAATCAGGCTCAGGTCTGGATCACTAACCAACCCGGTACCAAATGGACGGCTCAAGTAGTCCACACCGACCCGGTAGGTAATGCCGAGCAAGGCTCATTCACTGCGGAATTGGAATTCACTGACTCCCCTCCCCCTCTCTACCCCGGTCAACTATTGTCGGTGCAGCTATATGGTCCGGTGCAGACCGGAGCTATACTCATTCCCGATAAATATCTGGCCGTACAGGATGGTCAAAATGGGGTCTGGTTAGCTGTTAATCGCCGGGCTCATTTTACTCCTCTCCAGATTGGCATAAGGACCACCGACGGAGTGGTGATCAACCAGGGGCTGGAGGAAAACGATAAGATCTTGCTGCCAGATGGACGGAAAGAAAATGAACGGATCTCTCCCCAATCCACCAAGGTATAGATTATGAATAAAAGCACTCGCTTTGAAATCAGCCTGGCCCGACGCTTCCTGGAAGAAAACCGGGGCCAAACCCTACTGATAATTCTGGGTATTGGTATAGGAGTCGCGGTTATGGTCTTCCTGAGCGCCCTGATTGATGGGCTGCAGGCTGATCTTATCCAGAAGACGGTGGGACGTTCCCCCCATATTGTAATCAGCAATGCCGATTACGCCGCGGCGGAATCATCCAAACAGTTGGCCGGGACTAATGTCCTGCTGGTTGACACTACCCAGAATACCCTGCGTCCGATCGTGGAATGGCGTAATCTGGTTGATGCTTTCTCCTCTGACAATCGTATCGAAACCGCCCTTCCTGTGGTTGAAGGTCCCGGATTGATCCGCCGCGGCCAGGTCAGCCGGTCCGTACTCATACGCGGCATGGAGCTGGAGAAGGCTAACCGCATCTATGATATCAGTAATTCCATTATCGCCGGCGGCCGCCATACTCCTGAAGGTGCTGTACTGATTGGCAGCGAATTGGCTAAAGACCTGGGTATATCGGCTGGAGATCCCCTCCAGTTGGAAATTTCCGGCCGGGATCCGTTGATTTTAATGGTAGACGGTGTCTTTGATCTGGGGGTTGGTGCCATTAACCAGCGCTGGCTGGTTATGGACCAGGCGAAAGCAGCAGCGTTGCTGGGCACGGGTGATAGAGTTACTTCTATCGAGATTCAGGTATACGACGTACTAAGCGCAGAACAGCTGGCAACTGAATGGAGTACCCGCATCCCCGGTTACCAGGTAGAAAGCTGGCAAACCAGTAATGCCTCGCTGCTTACAGCCCTGCGCAGTCAAAGCAGTTCCAGTTACACCATTCAGTTCTTCGTGTTGCTGGCGGTAACCCTTGGGGTAGCCTCGGTGCTTGCTATCAGCGCCGTACAAAAATCCAAGGAGATTGGCATCCTCAAGGCTATCGGTATCAGGAGCGCCAGCATATCGAGGGTTTTCCTGTTCCAGGGTATGGCCCTGGGTACAGCCGGAACCCTGTTGGGATTTGGCCTGGGACTGGCTATGAGTAAAGCCTTTATTGTATTTGCCCAGCAAGGCTATGATTTGCTGTTAAAACCGCTCACCACCATAATCACTATCATTGCTACCATCCTGGCCGCAACCCTGTCGG
>CAZOZX010000015.1:0-29925 GCA_964584415.1 uncultured Syntrophomonas sp. | reverse complement strand
ACACAACATTCATTACCCCGGAACAAGCTGCCAACCGCCGGATTCTGCGCCGCGTTATGGAAAAGCATGGTTTCAAAACTATAACTACTGAATGGTGGCACTGGACACTTATTGAAGATCCTTACCCTGATCGATATTTCAATTTTGATGTCCAATAGAAAAACGCCCTGACCGGGCGTATCTTTCCATTATTAGAGAACCATTGATTTATTGCTTAAAACTGGCCAGCTTATTTATAAAGAAAAGACACCTGAGCATTGTCTAATGAACCACGGCGCTCTATATCTTCGGGGGCATAATTAATAAGCAGCCTTTCCAATCTTTCCTTATCTATAGTGATTTCTACCGCACTTTCCTGCATGTTGGCAGTTTTATATATTGATTTAATTTCTTTAATCAAATCCGTATAACTTTTTTGACATTCTTTCAGTCGTTCATAGTTTAATAACGACATACTTACCTTGGTGTTGTCCATACGTGTTCCTCCTTACAACATATAAAAATTCAACTTTTTAATTATACAAAAAAACTATGCCCTGTGAACAAAAAAATACGCCCTAATTAGGCGCTTGACACTATTTTGGCGGAGATATGCGTCCCAATAGGGTGGCAGCATTTGTGCAACAAATAGCGAATGAGTTGTTTGACACCATCACCAATCCTGTATACACTTACAAAAGCGCTTTTTGGGGCGTGAATAATCTCGTATTCGGAGTAATGAAAATGGATTACGTCAAAATCATGGAACAATATCTAAATCTCGGTGACAGCGACCAGGATAAAGTAACGGATGCCAGGGCCCGTGCGGCATCCATTGCCTCCAATGCCGAGGATCTATATAAATTCTTCCAGTCCAAAACCGACTCGGAGGTCCGTGAAAGAATCATATCTGATCCAGTTGAGATACAAGAAAAATTAGTGCCCTTTATTTTACATTTACTTTATTTATGTCACGACATCGGTATAAAAGGTGAGAGCATTGAGGCAAAACTGTACTCAGAAATAATCAAAGAGTGCATTGAAAAAGGAAATGATCCGGTGCCAAGAATAACCGTCCTGAAGTAGGACTATCAGTCTTTTTAATAACTGCGCCAGCGATAACCAGTCCTGGTTATTCCAACTTCTTCTTACCGGCTTTGACGCTGTCGGCCATTAATCTCTCCCACAGAATCTTACCTGCACTGGCGGCTCCTAAAGCAAAACCGATTATGGTCATTATATAACCGGTGTTCAACCGGGCGTCTAACCATTTCCCCGCAAATAATCCTATGGCTATGGCCGCGGCAACCGAAGTGCCCAGGTTTAAAGCCATGGTAAGGGTTTTGGTCCAATTCTGTTTCCCTTTAACCATCACGCCATCCCTTCCTGTTGATTAATTAGATCAAAACGGGTTCCTTATAGTTTATGCAAACTGCATAAAAGAATAGCTCCTAGCCCTTAACTTGACGAATTGCTTCTCCTTTTTATAGCTAAATCGGGGAGTATATTTTTTTGATTTCTAGTCATTCTAGTAATGAGCAAAAATAACATATGGAAGGAGAAATTGTAGTGAACTTAAGTCAAGTTGAACTGCAAAATCTGAGACACCTGATCGGTGGTCATGCCACCGCAGAGAAGAAGCTCCGTTTCTACGCCAGTCAGTGCACAGATGCCCAGGTGCGCCAGATGTTCGAACAGTCGGCTCAATCAGCCGCTGATACCCGTCAGAAATTAATGTCCTTCTTAGGATAAAGGAGTGAATTTGATGGCCAATATGCAATTACAGGACAAGGAAATGGTTAATGACGTGCTGTCCATGGTCAACGGCAGTCTCGGTAACTATGCCAGTGTTATCAGCCAGACTTCCAATCCGCAGTTAAGACAGACCATCCAGCAGATCCGTAACGGTGATGAACAATTTCAATTCCAGCTGTCCCAGATGGCTACCCAGAAGGGATTTTATAAACCAGCCGCTCAAGCCCAGCAGGCGGATATCCAGACGGTTAAATCGCAAGTCAGCCAGGGCTAACCGTTATAAAAACAATGAGAGCCAGATAAGTTTATTCTTATCTGGCTCTGTTTTTTCACTAGGCACGTCGATTGAACGGGAATCCCTATTAACGCCGCTATAAGCCTTTTGGGCAGGTCTGGGAAGCTAGTTGGCCTGTCTTCCCGCCGAACGCCGGTTAGATGGCATGCGTTTCCGCTTGCTGCCCCTCAGGCTGCTCTCATACTTCCCAAATGCTGCGTATACCTGATCTACATAAACCATAGGAATTTCCACCAGGGTGCTGTTACCCTGCACATCTATGTCTCCTACCTGGCGCGGAGAAATATTGGTATTGGCAGTCAGGAATTCGACCAAACGACGGGGATGCACTCCCTGGAACCGGCCCAGGGACAACTCTACATGGGCGGTGGCAGGACTTAATTCCTCCACTTCAGCCGTTTCCAGCTGCGGGGCATCACTGGCCAGCAGCTTCAAAGCAGCAGCCAAGAGATACTGGGGTTCGTAGTTCTTGAGTAATTCCTCGGCCATGTTTCCATATATATCGTTTTCCTGATCGGCAACGTCCAGAAGCCGACTGAGCAGCAGTTCCTGGCGGCGCTCGATGGCCACCTGCATCGAAGGCAGTATCTGGTGCTTTATCTTCTTGCCGATATGACGTTCTATTATTCTTAATTGTCGGACCTGGCTGGGTTCCACCAAAGTGATTGCTACCCCGTCCCGGCCTGCCCGCCCGGTTCTGCCGATGCGGTGAACATAACTATCCGGATCGTCGGGAATATCAAAGTTAAATACATGAGTTACCATCTCCACATCCAAGCCCCGTGCAGCCAGGTCAGTCGCTACCAGGGTGGTGATGTTGCCGCTGCGGAACCGTTCCATTACATGGTCGCGTTCTCTTTGCGACATGTCGCCGTGCAATGAATCGGCTGCATAGCCCCGGCTGTTTAATACGCGGTTCAACTCATCAGCGCCCTTTTTGGTACGGCAGAAGATAAGGCTTACCTGGGGATGCTCAACATCTATGATCCTGCAGATCGTTTCCACCTTTTGGCGAGGATTAACTGCATAGTATTGCTGTTCTGTCAGTGACACCGTAAGTTCCGGTGATGAGATAACAATCAGCTGTGGATTTTTCATAAAGGTGCGTGCCAATTCCCGGATCTCCTGCACCAGGGTAGCTGAGAACAGCATGGTTTGCCTCTCCTCAGGACACTGCACCAGTATCCTCTCAATATCGGGCAAAAATCCCATATCCAACATTTCATCGGCTTCATCCAGAACCACAAAGTTCAAGTCGGATATGTTAATGGTACCGCGGTTGATATGATCCAGCAGTCTTCCCGGGGTAGCGACGATTATTTCCGGCCGGCGCCGCAAAGCCCGCAGTTGGATATCTATCGACTGGCCGCCGTAAATAGGCAGCGCTTTGATTTTTAATCCCTTGCCAAGGAATGATATCTCGTCAGCCACCTGCACCGCTAATTCACGGGTCGGGCATAAAATCATCGCCTGCAAGTCCTGATTGGGTTTAATCAGACTTAAAATGGGAATGCCAAAAGCAGCGGTCTTACCGGTACCGGTTTTAGCCTGGCCCATGATATCACGGCCGGCCATGCCGGGGGGAATGGCTTCAACCTGGATCGGGGTAGGGTATTCAAAGCCTTTTTCTTCAATCATTCTCAGAATTTGCGGCTTCAATCCCATCTCTTGAAATGTCATTACTGTCTGGGTCTGCAAAAAATTGTTCCTCCTTATTGGGCTAACTATAAATGGGCACAAATATTATTAGTCGGGCCCTTGTTAACACACCCAAATATTATATCACATATGTACATATTCATGGGGATTCGATAGGGGAGTCAGAAATAATAATAGGTGAGATTATTTCCTCAGGAAAAAGACCGCAAAGGTACCCATCCCAACGTGTGAACCGATTAAGGATCCGATTTCCGAAATCAAAAAGTCTTTCACGCCGAAGCGTTCCTGGATCATTCGTTGGATCTCGAGAGCCCCCTCCCTGTCATATGAATATGATATCCCAATCGTCTGTTCTTGGAGTTTTCCCCCGCTGCGCTCTTCCATGATATCCAGTAATCGCTTCTTGGCCTTTTTTAGGCCATGGGCCTTATCCAACGGTACTATCTTGCCGTTTTCAATTTGCAGAATAACCTTAATATTAAGCAAATCGCCTATGGTAGCCGCAGCCGGGCTGATCCTGCCTCCCCGTTTCAGCATTTCCAGATTGCCGACTATAAAAACATGCTCCATACGGCCAATGTTTTCCTCGATGCCCGCTACTATTTGCTCCTTACCCTGCCCCGCCGCCAGGGCCTGGGCTGCCTTGACCACGGTTAAGCCTTGCCCCACCGATGCACTTCTGGTATCTATTACGGTTATGCGCTGGGGATCTACCATATCCCGGGCCATACAGGCACTCTCATAGGTGCCGCTCAACCCCCCGGAAAAAGCGATGTATATTATTTCCGTATCCTCTTCTTTCATAACCGCCTCAAATTCCTGTTGGAAGGTACCGATATTTACCTGGGAGGTAGTAGCTATCGTCCCCGGTTGAGCCAGCATGCGATAAAATTCGCCGGGCTCGATATCGACCCGGTCAATATAGGTAATGCCTTTGACCATGGTGGGCAAATAGAACATCCTAATCCCCAGTTGTTCCAGGACATCTCTATCTAAATCGCAGCCATTATCCGTGTAGAGGATAATTTTTTTCGCCAAATAATCTCACTCCCTAATAGTCTGTATCATGGCCATTGCCGCAATTACTTTACCATTCAACAGAGAAAATTTTACTACGTTTACCGGGCTTTTACAACCTGCCCGGGGTACTAACGGTCACTGTTCAGACACTATCTAAGTTCCAATATATTCATAAACTCGTCCATTTATTACCGGGCTGGAGAACTGCGTTTCACTTCACAAGACCAGAGTGAATGTATAGAATATAGAGATGCTGATAGTTTGTGAACCTCGGAAAGGATGATCGTATGTCCAATACCAGAAAAGCCCTGGCCACCCCTCTGGCGCTGTTTGCCGCCGCCTCTTTGCTGATGGGGCTGTATGGTGGGCTTTATGATCCATCCTTCAATAATTACCTGGCCCAGACCCATAATGCCAGCGCTCTGGCCCGCGGCGCCCTGGAATTTCCCCGCGAGCTGCCTGGTTTCTTAGTCGTCTTCATAGTAACCGCCCTGATGTTCCTGGCTGATACCCGTATTGCTGCTTTATCTGCCCTGCTGGTAGGGGTGGCCTTATGGGGACAGGGATTCTTATCACCTGATCTCTCTATGGTAGTTGTATGGATGATCATCTGGAGCACCGGTGCCCACCTGTATATGGCCATAACCCCATCCATCGGTATTCGCCTGGCCCGAGCCGGCCAGGAAGGACGCCGCTTGGGTCAAATCGGGTTTTTAGAATCATTGGGTGCTCTGGTTGGCCTGGCGACTGTCTATTGGGGAGCTTCCCGCTGGCATTTTTCTTTCCCGCTTATCTTTGGCCTGGCGGGTGTATTCGCGCTCATGGCTGCCTTCTGCCTCTTCCGGATACATCCTGAACCCCTGCTCAGCCCGCCGCGGCGGGCAGTACTGAAAAAAGAATACCGGTTATTTTACGCTCTCAATATCGTATTTGGGGCACGTAAACAAATTTTCCTGACTTTTGCCCCCTGGGTATTGATAAGAGTCTTCGGCTGCGGAGTTGAAACCTTTGCCATGCTGGGATTTATAGGCACTGTATTAAGCCTGGCTTTTCGCCCCTTATTGGGCCGGGCCATCGACACCTTCGGGGAGCGGGTGATTATATCAACCGAGTCAATCCTGCTGGTTATTATGAGCATTCTGTACGGCTTTTCACCGTCCTGGTTCAGCCGTGAAGCGGCGCTGATTGTCATCATGGCCTGCTTCATAGCCGATCAGTTGTTGTTTGCGGTGAGGATGGCCCGTACCACCTACCTCAACCGCATAGTCGACAGCCAGGAGGAACTGACCCCTACGTTGTCCATGGGTTTGAGCCTGGATCACGCCGTTTCTATGTTGATTCCGCTGGGCGGAGGCCTGCTCTGGACCTATTACGGTTATGTCCCAGTCTTCATGGTCTCAGGGATACTAGCTTTGGCGAACCTGTTCCTGGCTGGTATGATTCCGGCGCGGGACACCAAACGTTATATTACCCAGTCCTGATCATTATCAAAGCTAAGCATACTTGTATACTTACTCCTAACTTATTGCCAAATTATTGGCGTCTGCATTAAAATATAAACACTTGTCTGGAGACTCATAATCTTTCCTTTTGTGCCGCATTGTCGATAAATGAGTCGGAAAAGGGCGAGCACTACCCTGGTTGTATTAAGGAGTGAATAAGTTGGGTTACGAAAATTTAGTCTTTGGTAAGAAAGACGTCCATGAGTTACTCAAGCAATTCGGCAGTCCCCTTTATGTTTATGATGAAGAAACCCTGCGGCAAAGATGCCGGGAAATGAGAAATCTACTTCAACACCCCCACTTCCGGGTCAATTATTCTGCCAAGGCCAATACCAATGTTGAACTTCTCAAGATCGTTTGTTCTGAAGACCTGGATGTTGACGGCATGTCCCCAGGTGAAATGTACCTGGAAATGAAAGCCGGATTTCCTCCTGAACGAATCACTTTTATCGGCAACAATGTCTCCCAGGATGAACTGCATTTTGCAGTCAAAAAAGGCATCCTGGTCAGTGTCGACTCGCTCTCCCAGCTGAAAACCCTGGGTGAGATAAACCGGGGCGGCAAGGTTTGCCTGAGAATAAACCCCGGTATTGGTGCCGGGCATCATGCCAAAGTAGTAACCGGAGGCAAGAAAGCCAAATTCGGTATCGCTGTGGAGGACCTTCCTTTGGCCCAGCAGATAGCCAGCCAATACCAGATGACCATAACCGGATTGAATCAACATATTGGTTCCCTATTCCTGGAACCTGAAGCTTATGTAGAGGCAGCGGCTTTCATTTTAGATATCGCTGCTGCTCTGCCCAGCGTGGAAATGGTAGATCTGGGCGGCGGTTTTGGAATACCTTACCGCCACGGAGTTGAACCTCGCCTCGATCTTGCCGATTTGGGCGCCCGCCTGGATAATCTGATCAGCAGTTGGGTGGCGGCAAACCGGCCTATTACGGTCCGGACCGAGCCTGGACGTTATGTAGTCGCGGAATGCGGAGCTTTGCTGGGTACCGTCACCTCGATGAAGGAAAACTACAATACGTTTTTTGTAGGCACTGACATTGGCTTTAACATGCTGGTCCGCCCGGTTATGTACGACAGTTATCATGAGATCGATGTGGCTCCGGCTCAGGACCGGCCTTTTGAGGTATATGATAAACCAGTCTATGTGGTGGGTAACATCTGCGAGAGCGGCGACATACTGGTACATGACCGCACTGTGCCCCGCTGTGTGGAAGGCGACGCTATTATCGTTCACGATGCCGGCGCTTATGGATTTGCCATGGCGAGCACCTACAATTCCCGGCCTCTGCCAGCCGAGGTGCTTATCACTCTGGATGGTGATGTTCGCCTCATCAGAAGAGCTCAAACCCTACAAGATCTGTGGCCTGATTAGTTTTCACCCACTCTATCGATAAAGGAGAGGGGATACTACCCTCTCCTTTTATGCGTACCAAAGAAAATACGGGCAGACCGAGCCAAAAAGATATAGAGCAAGGCAACAGAAATCCCCGTGACTGAGGTGTACATCTAGTACGTCGATTGATCGGGGATTCACTATTAACGCAGCTATAGGCCTTTTTTGACGGTCTGATATTTAGTACCTATTTAAATAGCCTTCAATATATCGCTTCACTTCCCGGGCCGGTTGGTAGATGCCAAAGTGCCCTTCACAGAGAATATCAGCCTGCAGATCCAGCAACTCCTGCATCGATTTACGCCACTGGCGCAGATTAGATCCCCATTCCTTATTAAAGGGGCCATGAATATCCTGCCCGAACAAAACCCTTTGTTCTGCGGTATCCACGTAAACCGAGATGCCTCCCGGTGTATGCCCGGGAGTATGCAAACAGTATAAATCGAGATTACCAACCCGGACTTTTTCTAATTTACCTTTTAATACTTTATCTACGGTCACCTTTTTATATTCCACCCGATACCAACTGGCCGCAGTCAGGTGAGGCAGACCCTCCTGAATAGCCGGGAGCTCCAACTGGTGGGCAATCACCTGGGCATGCAATCGCTCTTGCAGATCCCGCAATCCGCCAATATGATCAATATGCCCGTGAGTAGCGATAATATATTTAATCTGCTCAATATCTATTCCGCTATCGAGCATATTATCCAGCAACTGCGAAGCACTTTTGCCTGCCCCGGCGTCTATCAAAACTGATTCAGTCCCCCCGTCCACCAAGTAGATACAGCAATCATCGGGATGGGATAACCTGCCCCCTCCTACCTGATATACGTGGTCACATATTTCTATAGTCTTTTTCACAAGCCCGCCTCCCTAAAATCATGGGATCACTCTCCTATTTTTGCACAAATAAATAGGCGCTTCAATTTTCTCTTTTGCATTGACCCAAAAACGTAGTATGGTATTAGTATTGATTAGCATCCAGATATCCAAATTTACAACAGGAGGCCCTGGCATGGCTCAAACCAATTACGAAATCACAGCAACCTATGAGGCTTTGATAAGGAGCCCATATATGGCGTTGGTGATAGTAGATAAAGAAGGTATTATCACTTTGATGAACGACACCTTCCTGGAAAGCCTGGGGCTCAAGCGGTCTGACGTTATCGGCAAACATGTCCTGAAGATACTGCCTCACTCCAAACTTCCGGAAGTATTAGCTACCGGTCGGGTAGACAAGGCGGACATCTGGCCGATCAACGATCAGGACACCATCGTCACCAGGGTGCCCATCATCAAAGACGGTGAAATAATCGGTGCTATCGGCCAGAGCTTGGCCCTGGACATGTCAGGTGCCAAGATCTTTATGAAAAGGCTGGAGGAAAACCAGCGGGAATTCGAAACCTTTATCGAAGGACTGATTGAAAGTCCCTATCTCATTTATGTGATAATTAATCGCAAGGGTATTATCACGGCCATGAACCAGACCTATCTGGATATCCTGGAAATGAAAAAAGAAGACGTGATCGGCCATCATATCCACGATATAACGCCTAATTCCAAGTTACCCGATATTATTCGCACCGGCCGAATCGACAAGGCTGATTTCTGGACCATTCGGGGCTATGAAACCATAGTAACCCGTCTTCCCATAAAAAGGGATGGCAAAATTATCGGCGCTATCGGGCAGAGCCTATTCCTGGACCATTCCGGAGCCCGGTTATTGATGGAGAAAATGCGGGACACCGAGCAGGAATTCGCCATGACCCTCGAGGGCTTGATCGAAAGCCCTTATATGGTCTATGTGATTGTCGATAAAGACGGAAAAATAACTGCCATGAACCAAACCTACCTGGATATCCTGGGTTATACCAAGGAACAGGTAATTGGCCAATATATCCTGGATATCTCCCCCACTTCCGAACTGCCTGAAATCCTGGCCACCGGCCGGGTCGATAAGGCCGATATATTCATGATCAAAGGCCGGGAGACCATCGTGACCCGCCTGCCGATTATTAAGGACGGCCAAATCATAGGCGCTATCGGTAAAAGCCTGTTCCTGGACATGTCCGGGGTAAGGATCCTGACCAACCGGATCCAGGAAACCGAGAAGGAACTCAATGCTTATAAGGAAGAGGTACGTAATTTTTATAAAGCCAAATGGCAATTCCCCAATCTTATTGGTCAATGCCCTGAATTTCTGGCGGTCAAATCACTGGCTGAACATGTATCCCAGACCAACAGCACCCTGTTGATTACCGGTGAAAGCGGGACTGGCAAAGAATTATTTGCCCAAGCCATTCATAATGCCAGCAGCCGGGGCTGCGGGCCTTTTATACGTATAAACTGTGCTGCCCTGCCGGATAACCTGCTGGAATCGGAATTATTCGGGTACGAGGATGGTGCCTTTACCGGGGCTCGCAGGGGCGGCAAACCCGGCAAGTTTGAGCTTGCCCAGGGCGGTACTATCTTCCTGGACGAAATCGGGGATATGCCCCTGACCATGCAAACCAAGCTATTGTCGGTTCTACAGGAAAGGTCGGTAGAACGGGTAGGGGGCACTGCACCTATTCCGGTCGACGTAAGAGTGATCGCGGCTACCAACCGCAACCTGGAGGAAATGGTCCGGGAACAAAAATTCCGGCAGGATCTATATTACCGCCTGAACGTGGTCAGGCTGGCGATTCCGCCTTTGCGCAGCCGCCTGGCCGATATTCCCTACCTGACCCGGTATATAGTAACTGTACTTAACCGGGACTTGAAAATGAATATCAAGGAAACTACCTTGGGTTCATGCCAGCTCCTGCAGGATTATGAATGGCCCGGCAACGTACGCGAACTGTATAACCTGCTGGAGCAAGCTATGAACCTGGCCCATATGGAAGGCAAAGATTACCTCACCAGCCGCCATTTCCCTTCCCTGGCCAAGAAGCCGATCACCTCCCCGGTTTTAGGATCATCCCAGAACCTGGCCGAAACCATGGAGGAACTTGAAAAGCGTATGATCCAGGAGGCTTTGGAGCGCAACCAGGGCAATAAAACCCAAACAGCCAAACAACTGGGCATGCACAGCTCGGCCTTGTATCGGAAGCTGGCCAAATACGAACTGGAATAAAATTGTCACCCATCTGCAATAGGATACAGGCTCTCCTATTTTGGGAGAGCCCCAAAAACCCTGTAAATCAATCTGCTCTCGCTTAAAGAATACTCCTCCCCTCCTAAATCATCATTGATTGTCAAAAACTTCATGATATCAAGTTCGGGGCATTACTGCGGCAATCGCAGCGGTAATGGCTTTCCGGCCATTTTCATAAAATCGCCCAAGAGCTGGCATGAGATTTGCTTTTATATTATGGGAAACCGGCAGATCATTGTTTCTTCATATATGAGAATCTTATCCCCAACTGATTTGATCGCTATCTTCACAGGAGGAGGTGGTTCTGAGCTCCCAGTCGGTGTCCCCCACCAATTGTTGCTCAGTCGATTTGAACTCAATATCATTGGTGATACTTAAAATTTATGGAGGTGTTAGTTAATGGAAACCAAAGACGTCGTAATCGTAAGCTTGTGCAGAACCCCCATTGCCCGGTTCCAAGGCACTCTTAAAGATGTGTCAGTAAAAGATTTGGCTATAACGGCAGGCACAGAGGCCATCAAAAGAGCCGGTATACCCGCCAGTTCCATTGATGAAATGGTGCTCGGGCAGATTTATCCTCATTTCCAAGGATCGCTGCCATCCCGGCAGGTAGCCATGGCTTTAGGTTTACCGGTTACCAGCAATGCCTGCAACGTCAATCAAAACTGTGCATCCGGAATGAGGGCCCTGGAAATCATATGCGACAAGATCGCGCTGGGTAAGATAGACATCGGTCTGGTAATCGGTGCGGAAAGTATGACCAATGCTCCTTATATGCTGGAAAAAGCGCGCATGGGATACCGGATGGGCCCTGGCAAACTGGAAGATGCCATGCTCTATGATGGCCTGGTCTGCAAACTCGCAAACGGTCATATGGGCATCACTGCAGAAAATGTAGCCGCACAATACGGCATTACCCGCGAGGAATGTGACGCCTTGGCTTTAGGGAGCCATCAAAAGGCCACCGCTGCCATGCAAAATGGCATATTCAAACGGGAAATCGTACCGGTCGAAATGAAAACCAAAAAGGGCGTAAAACTGTTCGAGAACGATGAGCACATGATCCCCGATGCCAGTCTCGAATCAATGGCCAAATTGCCCCCGGCGTTCAAAAAAGACGGGGTAGTAACTGCTGCCAATGCCTCCGGAATTAATGACGCAGCAGCCGCCGCAGTGGTGATGTCCAAGGAGAAGGCTATGGAATTGGGAATCAAACCCTTGCTGAAAATGATCAACATTGTGGCTGAAGGGGTCGATGCCAATGTTATGGGACTTGGTCCTGCCGTAGCAATCCCCAAAGCACTTAAACAGGCCGGTTTAAAATATGAAGACGTCGATTACTGGGAAATCAATGAAGCTTTTGCGGCCCAATTCCTGGGTGTAGGCAGAATGCTCAAAGAAGAGTTCGGGATCGATTTGGATATGTCCAAGACCAACCACAACGGTTCCGGTATCGGGCTGGGCCATCCGGTTGGAGCCACAGCACTGCGCATAATAGTATCAATGTACTATGAAATGGAACGTCTGGGACTGACCCTCGGCGGCGCTTCCCTCTGTGTAGGCGGCGGCTCAGCCATGGCATCACTGTGGACCAGAAACATCTAGTATTAAATAAACCTACTAATCAGGTAATGTAACCTGGACTATAAAAAATAGGGAGGGGAAAATATGGCCATAGCTAAAGTTGGAGTTCTGGGAGCCGGCACCATGGGTGCAGGAATTGCCCAGATCTGTGTTGAAGCCGGGTACAAAGTTGAATTGATCGATGTTATTCCCGAGGTCGTTGACAAGGCGGTTAAAAGCCTGAACAAAGCATGGTTTAAGGCAGTGGAAAAAGGCAAAAGAACCACCGATGATGTAACTGTATTCGCCAGCCTGCTTGCTACCGGATCGGATACTGCCCGCTTAAAAGACTGCGATATTATTATCGAAGCCATTATCGAAAATATCGACATCAAGAAAAAAGTACATGCCCAGCTGAGCCAAATCTGCAAGCCGGAGACTATCCTGGCTACCAATACCTCGGCCTTGAGTATAACCGAGATTGCAGCCGCCACCAATCGCCCCGATAAAGTCGTCGGGATGCACTTTTTCAATCCGGTACCGGTAATGAAACTGGTTGAAGTAATCCCGGGATCGGAGACCACCGATGATGCGATAGCAGCCACCGTGGAATTGAGTCAGAAAATCGGCAAGGAACCGGTTGTTGCTAAGGAAGTGCCGGGATTTATTGTTAACCGTATCCTGGTTCCCTATATCAATGAAGCCGCTTTCGTTTTCCAGGAAGGAACCGCTTCGGCAGCTGAGATCGATAAAGCCATGAAACTCGGTGCTGGCATGCCAATGGGGCCGTTAGCCCTGGCCGATCTGGTTGGCATCGACATCGTCATGGCTATTTGCGAATACTACGTCAAAGAGTTTGGCGATTCCAAATATCGTGCCTCCCTGGCTCTCCGGCAAAAGGTCCGGGCTGGACATTTGGGAATGAAAACTGGCAAGGGTTTCTACGATTACGGCAAGTAATCCCATAAATCCTTTTCTCTGATATATAACCGTGGGCAGGTGGGCTTAAAAAGCCCACCCCCATGGTCAGATAGTTTGCCAATTATTGACCCAATAGGGGTTCAATAATGAGAATTCATGAGGGGGGTTATAAGTGGATTACCGTAAAGAATATACCAGTAAACTGGTAACTGCCGATGAAGCCGTCAAGGTAGTGAAATCAGGAGATCTGGTTCACTATGGCGAATTTGTTATGTGCTCACACGTATTGGATGCCGCACTGGCTAAAAGAAAGGATGAACTGCAGGGAGTCAATATACGTACCACTACCTGCCCTTTCCCGCCCCAGACGGTAGTAAACGATCCAGAAAGAAAACATTTTATCTATAATGACTGGCATTTCAGCGGCGCCAGCCGTAAACTACACGATAAAAACCTGTGCAATTATATTTCCCTTACTTATCATGAAGCGCCCAGTTTCTATGACCGTGGTTATGTCCCGACCGATGTGGCCCTGATCAAAGTCACACCGCCTGACCAACATGGTTTCGTCAACCTGGGCACATCCAACTCTTTCACCCATGCTTTCTGTGATGCCGCCAAGATAGTCATTGCAGAAGTAAATGAAACAATCCCGCGCTGCCTGGGTGGTGTGCGGGAAACCTTGCATGTATCTGAGATTGATTATTTCGTGGAGGGGGATAATAAACCTCTCATTAATCTCCCTGAACTGCCCATCAGCGATACCGATAAGAAAATCGCATCTATTATCTTGGAGCAAATCAAGGATGGAGACTGCCTGCAGCTGGGTATCGGTGCGATGCCCAACGCAGTAGGGGCTATGATCGCCCAGTCCGACCTAAAAGACCTGGGGGTTCATACCGAGATGCTGGTTGACTCGTTTGTTGATATGTATGATGCGGGCCGCATCACCGGACTGCGTAAGCAGCTGGATCGCGGCAAAATGGTCTACACTTTCGCCATGGGCACCAAAAAACTGTATGACTTCCTTGATAACAACCCGATCTGTGCCAGTTACCCGGTTGATTACACCAACGATCCCGATATCATCTGCCAACAGGACAATATGATCTGCATCAACAATGCAGTCGAACTTGATCTGTATGGCCAGGTATGTTCAGAATCGTCGGGGGTACGACATATTTCAGGAACCGGGGGCCAGTTGGATTACATCTATGGTTCCTACAAGTCCAAAGGCGGTATGGGATTAATCTGCCTGACTTCGACCTATAAGGATAAGGACGGCAACTTGAAGTCCCGGATAGTGCCAACCCTGACTCCAGGAGCCATTGTAACCGTTCCCCGCAGCATAAACTTCTATGTAGTTACCGAATTCGGAATAACCAATCTGAAGGCCAAGAGCAGCTGGGAAAGAGCCGAAGCGTTAATTAATCTGGCCCATCCTGATCTGCGTGATGAGCTGATCAAGGAGGCCGATAATAACTATATCTGGGTAAGGACCAACAAGATCAGTGATTAATTGCTAATCCGGGGCCGAAATGGGCATATTGCTATTGGTTAGTCCATTATGTTTTAAGGTGAGGTTAGCGCTATGGATTTTACCCTAACCGAAAAACAGCTAATGTTAAAGGATAAAGCCCGGACCTTCTCTGAAGTAGTGTTGTGGCCGTCAGTCGGTGAATATGACGACAAACACATCTGGCCCGAAGAGATCTACCGGCAGCTGCACAAAGCTGGTCTGGATTGCATTGGAGTCCCAACCGATTATGGCGGGGAAGGGATCGACTACTTAGGCCAGGCGATAATTACCGAGGAATTGGCCCGCGGCGACCTGGGAATTGCCATCGCCATGGTGGGCAGCACCCTGCAGGCTTCGGGCCCGGTTGACCTGGCCGGCAATATAGACCAGAAGCAGCGTTGGTTTACCAAAATGCTGCAAAGTCAAAAGCTGTCAGCTTTTGCCCTGACCGAACCCGGGGCCGGTTCCGATGTGCGCGGCATAGCCACCACTTGCGAAAGAGTCAAGGACGGCTATATTCTCAACGGCACCAAGTGTTTTATCACCAACGGCGGTGTGGCCAACCAGTATACCACCTTCGCTACCCTCGATAAAGAAATGGGGATCAAAGGTATATGCTGTTTTATGGTCGACCGCGACAGCGATGGTATATCCATTGGCAAAACCGAAAACAAGATGGGTATCCGTCTCTCCAATACCGCCGAGGTTGTCTTCAAAAATGTATTCGTCCCGGAGGCCGACAGGCTAGGTGATGAAGGCGACGGTTGGATGATCGCCATGAAGACCCTCGATGCAGCCAGACCCATGATAGCCGCTTCTGCGGTTGGTTGTGCCCAGGCGGCTTTAGACCAGGCCATAGCGTTTTCTAAACTTAGGGTACAGTTTGGTCATCCCATTTCCAGTTACCAGGCGGTTCAGTTCATGCTGGCCGATGCCTGCATGGAGATCGAAGCGGGCCGCCTTCTTTACCACAAGGCCTGTTGGCTCAAGATGAATGGAAAACCCTTTTCCCAGGCAGCGGCTATATCCAAAGGCTTTTGCGGAGATATGGCTATGCGGGTTACCACTGATATGGTGCAAATTTTTGGCGGGTACGGATATACCAAGGATTACCCGGTAGAAAAGTATATGCGTGACGCCAAAATATTGCAGGTTTATGAGGGTACCAGCCAGGTACAAAGGATGGTTATTGCCAACAACCTATTCAAAGGCCCACGCTAATACAGCCACTTCAAAGTTAAAGGCCTCCGTTTCGCCAACTGATGGCTTACGGAGGCCTTGTTATCTGTGCATATACACTAAGGTGGATAGCGGTGTTAATTCAAAGCCAGACGCAAAGTATCGCGGGCAATAACCAGTTCTTCATTGGTAGGTATAACAAATAGTCTGACCCGGGAATCCGGCGCTGAGAAATCTATTTTTTTACCCCTGACCTTGTTTTTGTCCACATCCATCTTGATACCCAGCCAATCCATATCCGAGCAGATAGCTGCCCGGATGTCATATCCGTTCTCTCCAATCCCAGCCGTAAATACCAGGCAGTCGCAGCCATTTAATTTGACCAGGTAATTGCCGATGTACGCCTTGACCCGGTTGCAGAATATGGCTAAAGCCAGTTGGGCTCGTTCATTGCCCTCGACGGCAGCCGCGATAATATCGCGCAGGTCACTGGAAACGCCAGATATTCCTAACATGCCGGATTTCTTATTAAGGTAATCGTTTATCTTGCTGGAATCCAGGCCGAGTTTATCCATCAAGTAGTAGACGATGGCTGGATCCATATCGCCGCAGCGGGTCCCCATCACCAAACCTTCCAAAGGAGTGAAGCCCATTGAGGTATCTACCACCCGGCCGTCTTTTATGGCAGCCATACTGGCGCCATTACCTAAATGGATGGTGATTATCTTGCATTGTTCATAGGGCTTGCCCAGCATTTCAGCAGCCTGGTGGGCAACGAAATAATGTGAGGTGCCATGAAAACCATAGCGGCGGATGCGGTATTTCTCATACATATCATAAGGCAGGGCATAGATAAAATTTTCCGCGGTCATGGTCTGGTGGAAGGCGGTGTCAAAAACCCCAACATGGGTAACATTAGGCATCAGCTGCTGACAGGCCTCGATCCCCATAAGATTGGGGGGATTATGCAAGGGCGCAATGTCAAAGCAATCACGAACGACCTTTTTGACTTCCTCGTTTATGATTACCGAGTGGGCAAAACTCTCCCCGCCATGAACTACCCGATGACCTACTGCCCCGATTTCATCCAGGCTTTGTACGCACCCGTAAACAGGATTAGTCAAAACATCCAGGACCAGTTTCATGCCCGCGGTGTGATTGGGCATATCCTCCTTGATACTCACTTTGTCTTGGCCGGCCGGCTCATGTTCCAGAACCGTCCCTGGGATGCCGACCCGGTCCAACAAACCCTTGGCCAGGACTGATTCGTCTACCATGTTAAAAACCTGGTATTTGATTGATGAACTGCCGGTGTTAACTACCAGTACTTTCATGATGTAGCCCTCCTTATTATCACCATCGTTCCCATCCATCCGAATCTTCTCACTACCCCGAACAAATCATACCTGAAGAATGATAACCTTAGTCATATTCTAACATTTCCGCCTAAGGCTGTCCCTAAACTATTAACAGTATAAAGCAAGACTGACACCCGGAACCGGGTGTCAGTCTGAATATCATATAGATTGAAAATCGATCCTATTTTCTATGACAGTTTGTGAATAAAAAGGCCGCTCCTTAGTTTAGGTTCAAACCAAGTCGACTTGGGGGGCATTATCAATCCGGCATCAGCAATATCCATCAAATCCTGGACGGTGGTCGGGTACATGGAGAAGGCCACTGCCATTCCTTCGTTAACTCTTCTCTCCAATTCTTTCAGCCCCCGTATCCCTCCGACAAAATCGATCCGCTTATCGGTGCGGGGATCCTGAATCCCCAGAATAGGTCCAAGAATATTATTCTGCATTATGGAAACATCCAAACGGTCGACCGGATCATTTTCATCAAAACTGTTTTCCCGGGCTTGCAGTTCATACCACTGACCGTCCAGGTACATACCGAAATGGTGTTTGCTTTCGGGTTTATACGGAGCAGAACCTTCGTGCTTTTTGATGATAAATGATTTATCCACCCGCTGCAGAAATTCGTCGCTGCTCTGCCCGAACAGGTCTTTTACTACCCGGTTGTAATCCATAATATAGAGATCGGCATCCGGAAAAATAACCGCCAGGAAACAATTATAATCCTCTTTCCCGGTGTAGTCAGGATTGGCCTGCCGGCGCATCTGCCCCACACGTACTGCGGAAGCGGAACGGTGATGGCCATCGGCAATATACAGGTATTCTATCCCGCTAAACAGATCAACCAGCTGCTTGATCACCTGCTCGTCATCAATTACCCAAACTATGTGGCGTATTCCATCCTCGGCAGTAAAGTCATACAGAGGGGTCGGTTGGGTCCAGGCAGTGGTGATCGCATTTATTTCCGCGCGGGCTGGGTAAGTGAGAAAGATAGGACCGGTATTGGCATCACATATGTCGACGTGCCGGGTGCGGTCCAACTCCTTATCGGCCCTGGTAAGTTCGTGTTTTTTGATTATATTATTCAGGTAATCGTCTATAGAGGCGCAAGCCACCAATCCGGTCTGGGCTCTTCCTCCCATCACCTGTCGGTATATATAGAAACAGGGCTTGCCCTCTTCCTTCAAGATATCGCCGGTGATCATAGCCTGCAAGTTCTCGCGGGCCTTATCATAAACCCGCGGGTCATACAAATCGATGTCAGGATCGAGGTCGATCTCTGCCTTGTCGACATGTAAAAAGGAATAGGGATTCCCCTTCACCATTTCCCTGGCCTCGTCACTGCTCATTACATCGTATGGTAAGGCTGCCACCTTATCTGCCAACTCCGGGGCCGGTCTTACCGCCCGGAAAGGTCTTATTTCCGCCATTACAACATCCTCCTATACCCGGGGTATTGCCCCTTAACTGATAATCTCATCAATATTCTGCAGCAATTCTTTTATGTCTTCCAGAGTAAAATCAGCCATATGCGCGATGCGGAAAGTCTTATCCTTCATCTTGCCGTAGCCGTTGGAGATCTGATATCCACGCTGTCCTAATTCTTTATTAAGCGCAGCTACATCAATTCCCTTGTTATTGGTTATGGTTGTAAGGGTATTGGACCTAAAGCCCTCTTGAGCAAATACAGCAAAATTCTGCTGAGCCCAAGAACGTACACAATCAGCCATAACCGCATGTCTTTCGAAGCGTTTTTCCAATCCCTCTTCCATAATCAGATCCAGCTGATAATCCAGGGCAAACATATGCGACAAAGAAGGTGTCGATGGATATTGATAGTCTTTCTTTTGAACATAATCGTACAAAGACAGTAAATCCAGGTAATAGCCACGGTGAGGTACCTGTTCCGCCCGGGCAATAGCTTTACGGGAAAAAGAGCAGATTGCCATACCGGGAGGCAGCCCCAGCGCTTTCTGGGTGGATGTAATGCAAATGTCCACTCCTAATTTATCAACCTCTATTTTGGTACCACCCATTGAACTAACCGTGTCCAGGCAGAATACCACCTCGGGATACTTCTTGATTACCTGGGCAATTCCATCCACCGGGTTCATGATTCCGGTGGAGGTTTCGTTGTGGGTCACGGTAATTAGATCATATTGACCGGTAGCCAGTACCTGATCAACCTGCTCCGGCAAAGTGGGTTGTCCCCATTCAACCTCGTACAAGTCCGCCGGCACGTTGTTGGCTTGAGCCATTTCCCACCAGCGCTTGCCAAAAGCACCTACTGAAAACACCGCTGCCCTTTTTAGGGTGCAGGAACGAACCGCTCCTTCCATTAAGCCGCTGCCTGATGATGTCGACAGCAAAATCGCCTCGTCGGTATAAAAAAGCTTGCGCAGCTTATCACTGATCCGGTGCTGCAATTCAGAGGCATCTTTACCACGGTGCCCAATCATGGGAGCAGCCATCCTGGCCAGTACGTCCGGTCTGACTTCAGTCGGTCCGGGAATAAACAACTTCTTGTGCACGGTCCAACCCTCTTTCATTTTAATCACGGTAATATTTTATCAATTTCACATCCCCAGCACAATCAACCTCCATAAAGGCTCCCTTTTATGAGATACCCGAATGATTTTGAAACCACTCTAATAATGGTTAGCTGCCTGATATAGGTGTTTTATAATCCTTGCGCCAGGCAGGATTGATTATCGGATAATTTGTCCTGATAGGGATGGATATTTTGACTAGCCCGAGGGAATATACTAACATGGATGTACAATCCCTGGTAAATTCTGCATTTACCCTCGAAACAGATTGCCCTGATTAATTCGAACAGGAGGTGCAAATATGGATAAGCAGCTTTTAGAAAAGGCCAGAAATCTTATCAATGCTAATTATATTTCCACTACCTTAAGCACGGTAAGCAAAGATTATGATGTCAACATTGCCGTTATCACCATTTTGGAAATGATTGATGATCATACCATCATATGTGCCCGTTTTGGAGCTGATAAAACCTACGCCAATCTCAAGGAAACTTGTAAAGGGGTTTTCCTGGTCCTGTTGACCCCTGATCAAAAAACCAAGGACGGCGTGCGGGTTTATGTGGAATTGACGGAAGATCAGCAGGAAGGTGAATACTTCGACCGCATCAAGGCCCGTCTGCAGAATACCGCTTATGCCAACTTCCCTCTCAGGAACTGCCTGGTGTTCAAGATAAACGAAATATTACCGGTATCCATGCTCAGAAAACCCACGCCAGCCTAAGATAATGACGCGCATAATAATAGCCTGCGACTGAGGCGTACCCTTAGTACGTCGACTGAGCAGGCTATTAGCTATAACAATGAGATCCGCTGCCTAGGTCGTTACCAGCCAGGCCGATGATCAGCAGTGAGGCTCGAGGCATAATAATAGCCTGCGACTGAGGCGTACCCTTAGTACGTCGACTGAGCAGGCTATTAGCTATAACAATGAGATCCGCTGCCTAGGTCGTTACCAGCCAGGCCGATGATCAGCAGTGAGGCTCGAGGCATAATAATAGCCTGCGACTGAGGCGTACCCTTAGTACGTCGACTGAGCAGGCTATTAGCTATAACGATGAGATCCGCTGCTGAGGTCGTTTCCAGCCAGGCCGATGATCAGCAGTGCAGCTCGAGGCATATTAATAGCCTGCGACTGAGGCGTACCCTTAGTACGTCGACTGAGCAGGCTATTAGCTATAACGATGAGATCCGCGGCTGAGGTCGGCCTGGTTATTCGCTGAGGATATCGAAGCCTGTCTCTGTCACCCGCACCGTATGTTCCCATTGGGCAGACAATGAGCCATCCCGGGTTACTACGGTCCAGCCATCCTCCAGCCGGTGGATATGATAATCGCCCATATTTATCATTGGTTCGATAGTGAACACCATGTTGGGCACCAATACCATTCCGCTGTCTTTCTCTCCATAATGCTGTACAAACGGGTCCTCGTGAAATTGAAGTCCAACCCCGTGCCCTCCATAGGTCTGGACCACCGAATAACCATGACGGTTGGCGTGCTGCTCAACAGCATAGCCGATATTACCGATGCGATTGAACGGTTTGACCTGCTCTATCCCTATATATAAACATTCCCGGGCTACCCGGACCAGATCCCGGGCTGCGCTGGCAGGATCGCCAATCAGAAACATGCGGCTGACATCACCATAATAACCATCCAGGATGGAAGTCACGTCGACATTGACAATATCGCCGTCCTGCAGCCTGGTATTGTCCGGTATGCCGTGGCAGACGACATGATTGATTGAAGTGCATACACTGCGCGGAAAGCCTTCGTAGTTCAGACAAGCTGGAATTGCCCCGTGAGCAATTGTATAATCATAAACCCAGCGGTCGATTTCCTTGGTTATTACACCGACCCCAATCTTTGAGGCTACCATATCCAATATTTCATTACTGAGCTGACAAGCCCGGCGAATACCTTCGATTTGTTCCCCGGTCTTGATCAGATCGCGGGTCGGGACTTCCAATCCGGCCGTTTCAAGTACCTCCAGTAGTTCATCCTGCTCCAAATGACATTTCTTATATTTCTTGCCGCTCCCGCACCAGCAGGGATCATTGCGGGAAATTTCCACATTACTTGCTTGAGTCAACCCAACACCTTCTTATGAGATTTCTGCTTGCATTTCTATTGCATCATCAAGCAGGTTTTTCAGCGTCGATAAAAATTGTCCGCTGCTAATTTGGCTGCGTGCAATTTTCAGGGTGGCCATACCTTGCTCGAATTGGATTATATCATAATTCCTGGCCTCGAAAATCTGCCGGGCTTTTTCCTCCAAAGCCGCCAGACGAGATTCCTTGCCGGCATAATATATAGAATGGATAACGATATCACAATAGATATATTCTTTGGAGAGGGGCAATTGTTCTCCGAAATACTCGTACAAACCCAGCAATTCCTTTTCCCCGTAGCGAATCGGAATATTTATGTAGGGGAATAGCTGGCCCCGCACATAAGAGTTTTTCAGGTTTGTTATACAGGGAGCAGTACAAGTTGAAACTGCTTTATCTCCATATTTGCCTATGAAACCCTTAACTTGATTAAAGATCTGTTCTACCCAGGCTTCACGTTGGAAAACACTCATATTTTCGTTCCAATCCATACCTGATCCCCTCCTCATTATTTGACTGCTATCCCCTATAATTCTTGGGCACCTCTAAAACCTAAGCGTACATCAGATATCTGAACATGAGCCAGTAGTGTCCCAGACTTCCCCCTATTACGAAGAAGTGGAAGATTTCGTGAAAGCCAAACCAGGCAGAGTCCAGCCGAGGCCACTTTAAGCCATAAATCACCGCCCCCACTGTATAAAGCAGTCCGCCGATAATCAGCCAGGTCACACCTCCGATCGGCAGGGCGTGAATCAAAGGGAAGAATGCGATGACCACCAACCAGCCCATCAACAGATAAATAGCCGTGGTCAGCCACCGGGGAGCCCCGAACCAGACTACCGTCATTATAATTCCAGCCACGGCCAGTACCCAGATGGTAATCAACAGACTCAATCCCCACGCCCCGGTAAGAGCTATCAGGCAGATGGGGGTATAAGTGCCGGCTATCAACACATAAATCATCATATGATCGATACGCCTAAGCACTGCCCCGATTTTGTCTGGTACCCTAGCCAAATGATAAATAGCGCTGGAACTGTAAAGTAAAATGAGGGAGGCACCGAAAATCGCGAAGGCAGCAATGTGTTTGGCAGTGCCGTAGCGTACTGCGTAACACACCAGTAAAACCAAACCGGCAATGGACAGTAGGGCCCCGCCCAAATGAGATAAGCCGCTTATCGGATCCTTGAATTTACTTAGAAACCGTTTAAGATATTCCATAACTGCCTTTCCTCCTGATGAGATGTTTATGTATGAAGTCGCTTCAAATATATCTATACTATATTATGCCATTTTTCATTTTTAATTGTTAAATTATATGGAAAAAAATAGGGGGCCTTCGACGTTGTGAAGATTCCCCTGTTTTGGACCCCTAAATTAAGCTTAACCAGCTCATTAAGCGTCTCTGGCAATATTCGTAATTGCTGCAATTACCTTTTCTATTTGGTCTTCAGTATTGAAAAAGCCGGGACTCAAGCGGCAAGCTCCCTGCTCCAAGGTGCCAAGGGTTTGGTGAGCCAATGGTGCACAGTGCAACCCGGAACGGGTTATTATTCCATATTCACGATCCAGGCGCAAACTGACCTCTCCGCAGTCCATTCCTTCCAGATTGAAGGCAATCACTGCGGTGCGCAGACTTGGATCTGGTACTCCGTAAATTCTGATTCTATCGATATCACGTAATCCATCCAGCAACTGGGTGGTCAGGTTCAGCTCGTGTCGGCGGATCTGGTCCAATCCGGTAGTTTGGATAAATTGTACTCCCGCCCCCAGTCCGGCAATGCCCGGTGTATTAGGTGTTCCGCTTTCCAGGTGGTCCGGCATGAAATCGGGCTGCTGCAGAAATTCGGAACCTGAACCGGTCCCCCCGTACTTTAGAGGTTCTATGGCCAAACCAGGTTTTACATAGAGGCCGCCTGTTCCCTGCGGTCCTAATAATCCTTTATGGCCGGTAAAAGCCAGCAAATCAATGTTTTGTTCGATGACATCGATTTCCAATACGCCCGCGGTCTGAGCACTATCGACCATAAACACGATTCCACGATTCCGTGCTATCCTGCCAACCTCGGTAACCGGCATAATAGTCCCGGTAAGATTGGAGGCATGGGACATACATATCATACGGGTATTGGATTTTATCGCACTCCTAATATGATCCGGGTCTAAAACACCTTCAGAATTACAAGCAACCGCGGTCCACTCTATCCCCGTTTGCGAGAGCGCATACAGAGGCCGAGCTACCGCATTATGCTCCATACTGGTGGTGATTATATGGTCGCCCGGTTGCAGGTAACCTTTGAAGGCAGTGTTTAAGGATTCGGTTATATTGGTGGTAAAGGCAATATTGGTGCAGTTCTCGATGTTAAATAGCCGCGCCAGTGATTCCCGGGCTTCCAGGATAATCGAACCCGCCTGCAGGGTTTGACTGTGAGTTCCCCGGCCGGGACTGGATCCCAAATAACGGTTAAAATTATCAATTGCTTTATATACCGATTCCGGTTTGGGAAAAGACGTTGCGGCATTATCCATATAGATACAATCCATGTTATCACCTCTTCTTAGGTGAACCGAGTATATCATATCTATAGCTAGTATTGAAATAACTGCAGGTTATACTCCAGGGCATGAAAAAGCGGGACAGACTCTATTCTGCCCCGCTTATCCTTTTGATTCCCAAAATATTTTATGGATTTACCCAATCGATAGTCAGTTTACCCTCCCGGCTGTCCACCTTGATAGTAGCACCATCTACCACCTGTCCGCTGACCAGGGCCCGGCCTACCAGGGTCTCCAGCCGGCTCTGCAGGAAGCGTTTCAAGGGGCGGGCACCAAACACGGGATCGTAACCTTCCGCGGCAATAAATAACTTGGCTTCCTCAGATAGATCCAGCTTGATCTGACGATCCTGTAAACGGCTGCGCAAGTCATCAACCATCAATTCCACAATTTGTTCTATCTCCGGCAAAGTCAGGGGTTTAAATAATACCGTCTCATCTACCCGGTTCAGGAATTCCGGGCGGAACCATTTATGCAGTTCGTTCATGACCATTTCCCGTGCGGTTTCACTGATTTCGCCCTTATCGTTGATTCCTTCCAGCAGATACTGTGAACCCAGGTTGGAGGTCATAATAATAATAGTGTTCTTAAAATCCACGGTACGACCATGGGAATCCGTAATCCGTCCATCATCCAAAACCTGCAGCAATACGTTGAATACATCATGATGAGCCTTTTCAATTTCATCAAAGAGTATGACCGCATAAGGTTTACGGCGTACCGCTTCGGTCAGCTGCCCGCCCTCATCATAGCCGATGTAGCCTGGGGGCGCCCCGATCAAGCGGGAAACGGTATGCTTCTCCATATATTCACTCATATCGATGCGGATTATGTTTTTATCCGAATCAAACAAGGCCTGGGCCAGGGTCTTGGCCAGTTCTGTCTTTCCTACCCCGGTAGGGCCAAGGAAAATAAACGATCCGATCGGCCGCTTAGGATCTTTGATGCCGGCCCGGGCTCGGATAATGGCATCGGCTACCAGGCTCACTGCCTCGTCCTGACCGATCAAGCGCTCATGCAGGATCTCATCAAGTCGCAGCAGCTTCTCCCTTTCCCCTTCAACCAAGCGGGTAAGAGGAATACCGGTCCATCGTGATATTATCCTGGCTACCTGTTCCTCGGTCACTTCTTCACTGAGGACGCTTACCGGTCCTTGTTTGCGGGCCATAAATTCTTCCTCGGCTTGCAGCCGTCTCTCCAGCTCCGGCAGCTGTCCATATTTTAACTCAGCCGCCTTATTCAGATTGTACTCGCGTTCGGCCCGCTCGATTTCCTGCCGTATTTTATCTATTTCTTCCCGTAAGGCGGTCACCTTGTGGATGGCGTTCTTTTCCGCCTCCCACTTGGCCCGCATGGAATCTGATTTGCTTCTGATGTCAGCCAGCTCTTTTTGCAGATTATGCAAACGCTCCTGGCTGGCTGGATCTTTTTCCTTGCTTAAGGCTGCTTCTTCTATTTCCAGCTGCATAATCCGCCGGGATATCTCATCCAGTTCGGCCGGCATTGAGTCGATCTCGGTGCGGACCATCGCGCAGGCCTGGTCGATCAGGTCAATGGCTTTATCCGGTAAGAACCGGTCCGATATATAGCGATTGGAAAGCACAACCGCGCCTACCAGGGCATTATCATGAATTTTAACCCCGTGGAAGACCTCAAAGCGCTCTTTTAAACCTCTTAGAATCGAGATGGTATCCTCGACGGTTGGTTCATCAACCATAACCGGCTGAAAGCGGCGCTCCAGGGCAGCATCTTTTTCTATGTGTTTGCGGTATTCGTCTAGAGTGGTGGCTCCGATACAGTGCAGTTCACCCCGGGCCAGCATCGGCTTGAGCATGTTGCCAGCGTCCATGGAACCTTCCGCCTTGCCGGCTCCAACAATATTGTGCAGTTCATCGATAAAAAGGATTATCTGGCCTTCGCTCTTCGTAACCTCCTCTAGAACGGCCTTCAACCTCTCTTCAAACTCACCGCGGTATTTGGCGCCAGCCACCAGTGATCCCATATCCAATTCGAAAATGGTTTTATTTTTCAAACTCTCGGGTACGTCATTGCGAACGATGCGGTGCGCCAGTCCTTCCACAATGGCGGTCTTGCCTACTCCCGGCTCCCCGATCAATACCGGATTATTCTTGCGCTTGCGCGACAATATCAATATGACATCTCTTATCTCACTGTCCCGGCCGATAACCGGATCCAGTTTATTGGCCCGTACCAGTGCCACGAGATCTCGGCCATAACGCTCCAGGGCTTCATAGGTATTTTCCGGATTGGGACTGGTTACCCGTTGGTTGCCGCGCACCGATGTCAGGGCGTTAAGAAACTTATCCCGGTTTAATCCGGTCTGTTTCATAATGCGTGCCGCAGCTCCCGACGATCCCTCCTCAAACATAGCCAGGACCAAATGCTCTACACTCACATAGTCATCTTTCAATCGGCTGGCCTCGGTTTCGGCTCGGGCGAGCAGCTGATTAAGCCGCTGGGTCACATACACTTTTCCGGCTTCGGTACTGCCTCCCGAGATCCGCGGCCGCTTGCCAAGGTTGTCTTGAATACCATTTATAATAGCATTGGTGTCAGCCCCGGCTCGATCTATCAGGCGAGGTATTAACCCCTCGGGCTGCTGCAGCAGAGCCAGAAACAAGTGTTCCACATCCACTTCCTGATGTCCCAGGCCCGCTGCCATACTCTCGGCGTCATGAATGGCCTCTCGGGATTTTTCCGTTAATTTATTTATATCCATCTATTTACACCTCCCACTGGGAATCCATTTCCCCACCTACTTATTCTTTAATCTTTGAATCTCTCTCTCCAATTCCCCGATACGTTCCAATAGGTCCAGGACCAGGCCGACCCCAGCCCAGTTAATACCCAGTTGGTTGCGCAGGCGTATGGCTTTGCAAATGTGGCCCACCGTTTCCGGAGCAAACAGCAACTCGGGCTGGGACTGCTCCGGTTCGATTAGCCCCAGATCTACCATGCGCAGTAATAAGTCAGGATGAATCCGGGCCTGGCTGGCTGTTTCCCTCAAACTTAATAACCCGTCCCCTACCGGAGAACGCCGCAGGACCAGGTAATAGTGATGGTATTGCATGCTGCCTACGCCTCCTTTCCGCCGGAACGGGGATTAAAACTGGATACCCTGGATAATTCCTCGAACATTTTGCGTTCTTCATCACTTAGTTTTTTAGGTACCACAATCTTCATAATGGCATAGAGATCGCCGTGGCCGCTGCGGCCAATTGGCATGCCTTTACCCCGCAAACGCAGTTTTTGCCCGGATTGCACTCCAGCCGGGATAGTTAGGTTTACCTTTCCGGTCATGGTCGTTATCTCGACCTTGGCACCCAATGCGGCTTCCCATGGACTTAGAAGCACTTCTTCATCAAGGTCCGAACCATTCACAGTAAAAACCGGGTGAGGCAGGATGTGTACCTTTAAATACAAATCGCCATTAGGTCCTCCCCCTACCCCGGGTCCACCCTGTCCGCTTAAACGGATACGTTTGCCTTCCATCACCCCGGCGGGTATATTGACATTTATCTCTTTACTCTTGGGCACATATGACCCGCCCTCCTGCTCCATCGATTGAAGCCGGATTGACTTTTTGACTCCGTGATAAGCCTCCTCCAGGGTGAGTTCGATGTCTGATTCCTGGTCCTGTCCCCGCATAGCCCAGCCTTGCATATCCTGGCCAGCCCGGCTGCGCGCCTTGCCCCGACCGAAAAGTCCTTCAAAGAAATCACTGAATTGCCCGGCATTACCACCCTGGTATTCGAAGCCCCCCATCCCATCACTGAAATCGAAATGGACGTTTTCCCAGCCCGGCGGCGGTGTGTAATTTTGACCTTCCCGCCAGTTGGCTCCAAGGGTGTCATACCGTTTGCGTTTTTCCGTATCCTTCAATACCTCATAGGCCTCATTGATCTCCTTGAATCGTTCTTCCGCATCCGGTTGTTTATTTACATCCGGGTGAAGTTTACGGGCCAGCTTTCGATAGGCCGCCTGGACCTCCTTCTGGCTGGCGGTTTTGCTGATACCCAGGGCCTTATAATAATCTTTATATTCCAAACCTCATCACCCACCCTATTGTGCTGGCAATCAGCTGCCCGGCTTAATTCTCCTCAAAATCGGCATCTATGGTATCATCGCTGCCACCCGAACTCGGGCCGGATGCCCCCCCCTGGCTGGCGGCATTAGCCAGGCTGTTGACCGCTTGCTGCAAGTCGCTGATCAGCTCGCGCAGCTTCTCGGTCGGAGTTTCAGCTTCAATGGCGGTTTTAGTATCGGCTATCAATTGCTCGCTGCGGGCTTTTTCATGCACCGGTACCCGGTCTCCCATCTCCTTTAACGTACGGGTTAATCCATGTGCCAATGCGTCAGCCTCATTCTTCAGATCTACGTTCTCGCGGCGCTTTTTGTCCTCGGCTGCATGAGTCGTAGCATCCTTAACCATCCGATCGATTTCGTCTTTCTCCAGATTGGTTGAACCGCTGATGGTTATCTTCTGTTCTTTATTGGTAGTCTTATCCCGCGCCGATACGCTCAGTATTCCATTGGTATCTATATCGAAGGTCACCTCGATTTGAGGGACACCCCGGGGGGCCGGAGCAATGCCGTCCAGGCGGAAACGCCCTATCTGGCGGTTGTCGCGGGCCATTTCCCTTTCACCCTGCAAGACCACTATATCAACTGAAGGCTGGTTGTCGTCGGCAGTACTGAAAACCTCCGTCCTCTGGCAGGGGATGGTGGTATTGCGATCGATTAATTTGGTCATAACCCCGCCCATGGTCTCCAAACCCAAAGACAACGGGGTAACATCCAGCAGCAGGACGTCTTTTACCTCGCCGGTGATGATGGCGGCCTGAACTGCCGCGCCCATAGCGACTACCTCATCCGGGTTTACCGACATGTTGGGTTCCTTCCCGGTAAAGGTTCTGACTAACTCCTGTACGGCAGGAACCCGAGTGGATCCGCCAACCAGGATGACTTCATCCAGGTCTTTCTCGGTCAGATTGCCATCTTTAAGAGCCTGCTTGACAGAAATCATACAGCGTTCCAGTAGTTCATGAGTCAGGTCGTCAAATTTAGCCCGGGTCAGTTTGATATCCAGATGACGAGGACCATTGGCATCTGCTGTAACAAATGGCAGCGTAATGTTAGTGGTCGTAGTGCTGGACAACTCAACTTTGGCTTTCTCGGCGGCCTCATACAGTCTCTGCAGAGCCTGCTTGTCCTTGCGCAAATCGATGCCGTCAGTCTTAATAAATTCCTCGGCTAAATAATCCACCACCAGTTTATCGAAATCGTCACCGCCCAGATGGGTATCACCAGACGTTGATCGTACTTCAACTACTCCATCCCCAATATCCAGGATCGACACGTCAAAGGTTCCGCCACCCAGGTCAAATATCATGAC
>CAZOZX010000014.1:0-30548 GCA_964584415.1 uncultured Syntrophomonas sp. | reverse complement strand
ACTGTATCCATCGACAGCAAGGAAGAAATCTGGCCCGCTTTTCGGAAGCTCTTGGCGGTTGCGGAGAAGGAGTGATTAAGCTGACGGAATACACGATTGCTGACCTGGAACATTACAACCGTCTTATCGAAGCGGCAGTGGCTGAATTCGAGCTGGACTGTTATCCCCAGGAATTCGAGATATGCAATTATGAAGATATGCTCAGCTATGAAGCCTACTCGGGTATGCCTTCCCGTTACCCCCACTGGAGTTTCGGCAAGTCATGGGAAAGAAAGAAAACCTATTATCGTTACAACCTTACCGGGTTGCCCTATGAGATGGTTATCAACTCCAATCCCTGCCTGGCTTATCTGATGAAGGAAAACACCTTGCTGCTGCAGGTATTGACTATCGCTCATGTTTATGGACACAATGATTTCTTTAAAAATAACCGGCTGTTCAGGGATAGTACCCGGGCTGAATATACCACGGAAATATTCAAATCCAACGCCAACCGGTTGCGTGAATACATAGCCGATCCCAGCATAGGCTATGCCAGAGTGGAACGAATACTTGACGCTGCCCATGCCCTGCGTTTCCAGGTTCACCGGATCACCAATGAGAAGCATCTTGCCCCTGAGGAATTGAAACATCGCCTGATGGACTCCTATTATTCCAAATCATTCCCGGATCAGATTCTCCCCGCCAAAAAGGAATCCCCGCCAGATTGGGACCAAATCCCGCTGGAACCGGAAGAGGATATCCTGCTGTTCATGATGCGCCATGGCCGTTTAACTGACTGGGAAAAAGATATCGTAAAGATCGTCCGCGATGAAACCATCTACTTCATCCCCCAGATTGAAACCAAGATAATGAATGAGGGCTGGGCCAGTTTTTGGCATTACAAGATCCTGAATCATTTGGATTTGCCGCAGGGAATGCACCTGGAGTTTATGAAACGCCATAATCAGGTAGTCTGCGCCCATGAAGGCTCCCTTAATCCCTATCATCTCGGATTCGAGATGTGGAGCAAGCTGGATCGCGAGTCGGAAGATAAGCAGAGGATATTTGCGATTAGAGAGCAGGAACGGGACGCCTCCTTTCTTCGCCGTTACCTGGATGAGGAATTGTGCCGGGAATTGAATTTATTTCAGTACAATAAACATGGTTCCAACTATGTGGTAACCGAGGTTTCCGATGAGCCCGGCTGGGAAAAGATACGGGATACCCTGATCAGCAATGTAGGCATGAACGGGGTGCCGGTCATCAAGGTGATCGACATCGGCGCCGGGAATATCCTGGACCTGGCCCAGGAACAGGACGGCCGGGAACTTATGTTGGATTATGCCCATCCGACCCTGAAATATGTTTCCCGTCTGTGGGGAACCAAGGTGCGCCTCCACTTGAAGGTCAGCGGCAGCTACCAGACTATCGTCAGCGAAGATTTTTAGCCAAAAAATCAATTTTTTCGATAATTTTTACATGCCGTGCTTTATATTGGCTTAATAAACCCACTCCTTAAGGAAAAACTAAAACAGAGCTAATTAATATTTATTTAAGGAGGGGATCAATAAATGGCCAGAACCAGTAAGCCTAATGCGGACCAATTTGACGATTCCGCGGTCTCCCAATATATGGGCGATGTAAGCGATTTATTCCCAAAAGACCAGGCTAAATTTTGGGGAAAGACCAGACCCCAGGGTCGTTAGTTTCTAATCGATACCAGGTCTGCCGAAAAACTCCTAAGCCACGCTTAATGCGTGGTTTTTCATTTTTTTGTTCATTTTAGGAGATCGCTCTTACCATATTGTTGCTGCTGTTATTGCCATACAAGCCCGGTCAAACATATAATACTGGTATTGAAGTTTAGTAAAATAACAATTAGAACATTTATTAAAAGGGGCAGTAATTATGATGATTGTAGGTATTGCCGGGGGCTCAGGAGCGGGAAAGACGACCGTCGCACGTTCCATTGCTGAGAGGCTGGGTCAAGAGAACGTGGCTTATATATCTCAGGACTGGTACTACCTGGATCAATCGCATTTATCCCTGGAAGAACGCAAACAGCTTAACCTGGACCATCCCAACGCCTTTGACAGCCAGTTGTTGATAACTCATTTGGAGCAAATGCGGCAGGGACTGGTGATTGATGTCCCTACTTATCTGTTTGGTCAGTATACCCGCGGCACGGATACAGTACCTTTGGAGCCCAAGAGGGTAGTCTTAGTCGAGGGGATCCTGGTTCTATCCGTGCCGGAATTGCGCTCGGCTTTTGACTTCAAAGTCTTTGTGGATGCTGATGCCGACATACGTTTGATCCGCCGCCTGAACAGAGACATCAAAGACCGGGGCATTAGTTTCGAGGATACCATTGATCGTTATCTGGCCACGGTCCGGCCCATGCATGAAGCCTTCGTAGAACCATCCAAAAGATATGCCGATATAATCATACCGCGGGGCGGCGATAATGAAGTAGCCACTAATCTTCTCGCTATTTTAGTTGAACATTATGCTTATCATAAATACGGCGATGAGACGACCAGAGAGTAGTGGCTTTCTACTCGGTCCAGTTCTTGCAGCGGCCTCCCGGTTTGGAATTAGGGCAGGCCCCCCACCAACGGCAGTTATCGCAGCGTTCCTTTTTAGGAACGATTCTTATTAATCTATACATGCAATCCCGATCACCATGGGCCAGATCACAGGTCTTACAATCGCCCTTATTTTGGGTACAATAATCCTTCATACTTGCTTCCTCCCCGCGGGGACATTTTTCTAACGCCTTCAATATACCAGTTAATTTTGCTTTACTCCATGTTAACGATCACACCCACTTTTCAGGCGGACTCCAGACAATTGCTCTAAATTATTTGTTATATTTATTGCTGGGATTGGCTGCAGCGTTGATAATATTATTAGATAAGATTTCTACTTGGCCACAGCAATCAATATGAGGAGGGAACCAGAATGGCGTTTTTCAAGGATTTGGGCAAAATGATTTCCGAAGGTGTGCAGGACGCATCCGAAAAGGCTTCTGAATTGGTTGAAGTGAACAAACTCAACTTAGCAATCTCCAAGGAAAAGGGAACAATCGATGAAGCCAAGAAGCAAATAGGCGATAAGATCTTTTCCATGTATAAGGCCGGGCAGGTGGTCCCCGACACATTATCTGATGAATTAAACACCATTGATACCCATCTCCAGGCCGTAACCGGATTTGAGGCCAAGATCATGGAAATAAAAGGCGGACCGGGAGCATCCAAGGAAGAAGCACCGGTGGCACCCGCTCCGACCTCAGGAGAACCGGCTGGAGCAACAGCACGCTTTTGCGGCAATTGCGGGGCCAAAATAGCTGAAGGTACCGCCTTCTGCGGTGAATGCGGGCAGAAGTCCGAATAGATTCAGATCAATTATTAGGAGGGATAAGCAGTGATTTGTCAGCAATGTGGTAATGATGCCGGAAGCGCCAAGTTCTGCACCAAATGCGGAGCACCAATTGGTACAATCGCCCCGGCGGCCAGTTCCGTAACTCCACCCGCCCAGCAGGCTACTGTCAATGCGGGCCAAAGAATGCGCCGAGCCCACGAAGTAGAATTCAAGATCTATGGAGAGGACCTCCAATTTGTGGAGATAATGCTCGATCCCCAGGAAACTATAGTGGCTGAAGCTGGAGCCATGATGTACATGGACAGCGAGATCAAGATGGAGACTATCTTTGGCGACGGCTCCGGAAAAGCCGGCAGCGATCTCATGAGCAAGCTTTTTTCAGCTGGCAAGCGCATGCTGACTGGCGAGAGCCTTTTCATGACTGCCTTCACCAACCTGGGGACCAGTAAGAAATGCGTTTCCTTCGCGGCTCCCTATCCGGGCCGGGTGGTGGATTTTGACCTGACCGATTATGGCGGGGTTTTGATTTGCCAGAAGGATGCCTTTCTCTGTGCCGCTAAGGGGATATCGATAGGAATCGCCTTTCAGAAGAAAATCGGGGCGGGCTTATTCGGCGGCGAGGGCTTCATCATGGAAAGGCTGGAAGGAGACGGCCTGGCCTTCATGCACGCGGGCGGAACTATCATTAAAAAGGATCTGCAGCAGGGTGAGACCCTTAAGCTGGATACAGGCTGCCTGGTAGCCCTGACCGAAACCGTCAATTATGATGTCCAGTTTGCCAGTGATATCAAGAGCGCCCTTTTCGGTGGCGAAGGTCTGATCCTGGCTACGCTCACCGGGCCGGGTACGGTTTGGCTGCAATCACTGCCGTTTTCGCGCCTGGCCGATAGGATCTATGCCGCCAGCCGCGCAGGAAAGAAGAAGGATGAAGGCAGCCTTTTAGGCAATATAGCTCTGGATAGCTTCTTTGGCGGTGATTAAGTATGGAGGTTGCGCTTTTGGAAAGTCTGATAGGTCAGGACTATAAAAACCAAGGTAATTAAACCTGACAGCAATATAAAGAGCGATTGAAAACTACCCTGCATGACTTGCGCGATGGGAAAGAACCTGAACGGGGTAAAATATTTCAGGAAATCGATTTTAGGGTAGATCTCAATGGCCATGGATAAAAAGAACATGATCATGAACAGGGTGGCTGATAACGAAGCCGCCTTTCTGGAGTTCCGGGCTAATCCTGATATGCCGGCGCCTATGGCCGCAAAGACCACCTGCAGCATAAACAGTGACACCATCAGATATACTATGGGACGATTGATGGATGGCCCGGTATTATACCGGGCCACGAACAATATCGATGCGCCCATGGTTACCAGATTGAATATTACCAGGTTGATTAATACGGCTATCAATTTGGCCGAGATGATCTGGCTGCGTACGACTGGCTTCACAAACAAGAAGTCAGCGGTTTTGTCACGTTCCTCTTTGGAAATGATCGTGGCGCCCAGCATGACGGCATGTATTCCCGCCAGGAGCATCAGGTATAGAAAGAAAACCCCGTAATAACCACTCACCGTGGTTATATCCAGCAGCCCCAGTTCCATAATGCTTTTCATTGCCTCCGGCAACTGTTCTATCAGCTGATTGGCACTTGGTCCCGCCCCGGCAACTCCGCCATACTTGACCATCCCCACTGCAATCAGGGCTGTCATCGATGCACACCATATGATAAGTGATTTTAGATTGGCCCGCAGTTCTCTTACTATGATATTCATGCCTGTCCTCCTTTGATTATTACACCGAAGGCATGTCCTGGCGCTGGTAAATGAAATACGCCAAAGCCGTAAATAAAATTATCACGATTATGTTGGTCACCAGGTAACGGATCTCGTATCCGCCCGACGCGATTATCCCAGCCAGGTCGAAGTAAGCGAAGGGGGTTAAGTAGGCCAGGGTTGGATCAGCCAGGGTCTGATTAAGCATTTGGATGATCCAGAAGGCAAAAACCGCCCCCAGGGCAATGGGCAATACATTTTTGATTCTTTTGATGATTACCGACAGCAGCAGCCCCAAAGCGGCAAAGAATAACTCGATCAGGATCAAGGTTAGATTTATGAGCAGAAAAATATTGATGTCAAAATCCTGCTGGGTAGTAAGCCTGGTGACAAAAAAGGCCAAGGGGACATAGATCAGGTTCTGCAGCACCAGCAGGGTGACAACGCTCAAGGTTTTGGCCGACACGATTTTGGCGCGGCCAACTGGTTTGGATAACAGGAAATCGGCCGTCTTGGCCCGGATTTCTTCGGAGAGGGCTGATATCCCTAACTTAAAAGCATATACTGCCCCCACCAGCAGGATAAATACAAAAACATAGCTGTAAAAGCCTAATACGGTACTCAAATCCAAGGTATTCAGACCCAGGGCTTTGACAACTTCGGGCGGAAATTGGCTGATGATATCACTGATCACACTGGCCTCCTTGGAAACAGCCGGGAACATAAACATAAAAAAAAGCAATCCTGACAGCATGCCTATCGTCCAATACAGCATCGATAACAGGTTACTGCTGGTCTCCTGGCGGTAAATATTCAAGATTAAGCCTCCCTTTCGTAATAATGCAGGAAGATTTCTTCCAGGGAAGGCTCTTCCACCAGGAGGTTGGCCACCTTGCAACCATGCAGTTTGCTGATGATATCATTGATGTCGCCCTTAAAAATGAAACTAACTGACTGGTTGCTTACCGTTAGGTCGCTGATTCCCGCTAAATCGAAATAACCTTCGTGCACCGGTTCAGCCATTTCGATCCTGAATTTTTTATAGTTATTGTGCTCCAGGCTGTCGATCCCCTCTATCCTGATCATCTTACCTTCCTTAATGATCCCTACCCGGGTGCTTATCTTCTGCACCTCGCTCAGGATGTGGGATGAAAAGAGGACCGTTGCCCCCTTGCGGTTTTCCTCCTGGATCAGCTGAAAAAACTTGTGCTGCATCAGGGGGTCTAGCCCACCGGTAGGTTCATCCAGGATGATAAGCTTGGGGCTGTGCAATAACCCCTGTACAATTCCTACTTTCTTTTTGTTGCCGGTGGATAGGTCGTCTATCTTGCGATTAAGCTCCAGGTCCATAATTTTAGCCAGTTCGTACATACGGTCCAGTTTGATTCCCGGATAAAAACTGGCCGAATACTTCAGCAGGTCTATGACTCTCATATTGTCGTAGTAAAATACCTCTGAAGGGAGGTAGCCGATGTCTTTTCTGATCTCATCCCCTTCCTTGATGCAGTCCCGTCCGAATATTTTGGCGGAGCCGCTGGTTGGATATATCAAGGCTAATAAGGTCCGGATGGTAGTCGATTTACCGGCCCCATTGGGACCAATAAATCCGAATATCTCGCCTTCCTCGACATTAAAGGTAACGTCAACGATGCCCCGGGCGTTTCCATAATACTTAGTGAGCTGATCGATCTCAATAACGTTCATACCATCAACCTCCGTCAGCGGCCTGCTGGCCCTGCTTTTATGATGGCCCTCACGGAAGCCAATTATGCCTTGGTTGGACCAAATTATGCCCTCAAAGCTGCTCGATACATAAATAAAGACCGGGATTCGAAATCCCGGTCTTGGTGAAAATTTATGATGTCAATTTTATGTTGCTTTGAGTTAAATCCAGAAATCCTATGCCTTGGGTTTGGATTTGAACATGTTATCGAACATTCCCCTGACCGCATTAAAACTGCCTTCCAGCGAATGGTGCAGGTCCTGCTGTTTTTTCCGGAGTTCTCCCTGCTTGGCCAGTAACTCCTGCAGCTCATCATTTAATTTATTGATCTCCTCAGACGCCTGGTTATGGAATTTGTCAATCGAAGTCCATAGATCGTTCCAGACTCCGTTCCAAACCACCGACCATACTTCCCGCCCTGACATACTGGCTACATCATGTTCGCCTTTCAAGGAGGTCTGCCTCGCCTGCAGGGTTTCTTTCAACGCCTTTTGATTTATGTTAGGACCGGTTTTAACTTTAATGCCCATTCCTTCAACCGTATCCAATACTATCCCCCAGACATAATCCCAGGCTTTTACACCTTTCATCTCAGGATCATTAATTTTGGGCTGTATCAGGGCATATTTTTCATTCAAGTTTTTCTCCAGATCGCCAAAACCCTGTTCCAACTCTTCCGATAACTTATCGAGCCGGGATATGCGTTTTTTAATCTCGAGACTTACCTCGCTGAGCTCCTTTCTTACAGCTTTCTCCTGTCTTGCTTTACTCTGCATTTCCTATCCCTCCCTTTTATTAATCCTTTTTGCGTCCAAAATTCAAGAGTTTCACCAGGCAGATAGTAGAATAGGCGTTGTGGTTACAGAAGCGGGTGGTCCTCTTAATTCCCGTTGATTAGGTATGCTGATGTTATCACTGAATAAAATCCTGCGCTCCGCCAAGGAGCTGTACAGGGCCAACGGGACGGGTTTCGGAAACAGCATTGGCAAAAATATTAGTGGAAGGCGGTTGGGGGTAAGACGGTTAGTCCCCGCAACTCGGCCTGATAAATGCGAGATGCAGAACCATGAACGGACCGGGACGGATTTTGAACTAATCCTTTTGCCAGTCACAGTCACCCTTCCTTTCCATCATCATAATGAAGATGTTACATTACCCGGGTGCTCAATGATTCAATCAATCAAATAGTCTTAGTAATATTAATATACAATTTTTTGGCTAATACTACAATTTTGTTTATACGGATTATCAAGCACTGGAATTTTTGATAAAGATAACAACCATTGGAACTCCCCTGCTGGTTGGGATTCCCCGATACCATAGCGTCATGAAATTTTGGCATGAAAATATTGCCAGGATTGTTCGGTGGTTAAAAATGAATAACCGGGGCCGCACCGCCCCGGTATAGATGTTTGCTCTGAACTAACCTATTTTCAAATCCGATAAACCATTTTCAAGAATATTACGCTCTGATTTATAGCGCAGATTCACCCTCTTCACGAGTGCTGATACGGATTGCTCTCTCAACCGGATATATAAATATTTTACCATCACCTATTTTCCCGGTACGGCAAACACCCAGAATGGCTGAAATAATTTTCTCAACTGAGTCATCACTGCATACTATTTCTACCTTGATTTTAGGATGCAAATCAATGACATGCTTCTGCCCGCGGTAATACTGGTCGGTCTCCTTTTGCAGTCCCCGGCCTTTCACCTCTATTACCGTCATACCTCTTACCCCTACCTGGTCAAGAGCAGTCTTGAGGGCTTCAAACTTGGTTGGTCTAATGATTGCCTCTATTTTTTTCAATGATTTCCCCCCTGAAATTAAAATAAGTATGGTTGGACTATTATCTGGGGTACTATTTCAATAAGTATATGATACAGCATATGGAGATACAACGATACGACCAAGCATTAGCTGGCATCTTGGCTGGAAACCAGGCTATAAGCTGATATACCGTGTTCGGTCATATCCAAACCTTCCACCTCATCATCCACTGAGACTCTTATCCCCATAGTTTTTTTCAGTACGGTGAATATGAGGTAGGTCATGGTGAAAGCCCAGAGGGATACAGATACAACCCCCAGGGTCTGAATCCCTAAAAGTTGCAATCCTCCCCCGTAAAACAGCCCGCCCTTCTCAGCAAATAAACCAACCGCTACAATCCCCCAAAAACCATTTACTCCATGAACAGCTATCGCCCCCACCGGATCGTCGGCATGGATTCGATCGAAAAAGCTTACCGCCAGTACCACCAGCACCCCGGCGACCCCGCCTATGATTACTGAACTTACCGGACTGACAAAAGCGGTCCCAGCGGTAATTGCAGCCAGTCCGGCTAAGGAACCATTCATCGCCATACTGGGGTCAGCCTTGCCGTACTTGAACATGGTGAACAATGTGGCTGCTAATCCTCCGGCTGCCGCCGCCAGGTTGGTAGTTACTACGATACGGCCGATATTCAGGTCCATTCCCGATAAAGAACTCCCGGCATTGAATCCAAACCAGCCGAACCATAGAATAAAGGTTCCCAAAAAGGCCAAGTGAAGGTTATGCGGCGGCAAGAAATTTACCTGGCCCTTTTCGTTATATTTCCCGGTACGGGCTCCCAAAACCGTAACCGCTGCCAGGGAACTCCATCCCCCTACCGCATGTACCGCTGAGGAGCCGGCAAAGTCCAACATGCCAAGTTTAGCCAGCCACCCTCCTGTGCCCCACACCCAATGACCCGCCACCGGGTAAATAATGGCGGCGGCCAAGGCCGTATAGATTATGTAAGGACCGAATTTCATCCGCTCGGCAACCGCGCCGGATACAATGGAAGCCATAGCCATGGCAAAGGCAGCCTGAAAAATCCAGTAGGCATAAATAGGTATCCCCAGCTTGATATGATCGAGATTGCCGCTGATGAAGAATCCAGTAGTCCCGAATATACCCGCTTTATCCAATCCATACATTACCGCAAAGCCTACCGCCCAATAACTTAACATCCCCACTGTACAATCGGTAAATACTTTCATAACTATGTTTATCGAGTTCTTGGCGCTTATGAATCCTGCTTCCAGGAAGGCAAAACCTCCCTCCATTAAAAAGACCAGGGCCGCACAAAGCAAAACCCAGATGGTGTTGATGGCGGTGGTCAGGTCGCCCACATTAATTAGATCCAATTTAGATGCCTCCTAATTTTTATTGTGCTCTTATATAAATAAAGGCCCTTTTTTGAGATTAAGATCATAAAATCCCAACCCAAAAAAGAGCCGCTTCGCCCTTGAAACTGTGACCGGTTCAGAAAACAAAAAAACCCAATACCCACACTGAGACGGGTATCAGGACTTCATCGGCCTTTTCAATATGTAATTATCCATAGTATATCTTGCTGTCGAACCGGCGGCAAGCAAAAACTTTTTCCACCCAATGCAGTAAAAATAAATTGATTATGTTGAAGAACTTTATGGATTATAAACGGTGAAAAATTGAAAATATTGTTTTATGTGCTTAAAGTCCATTAGTATAATAATAAGGTCGAACTATATTTCTAAGATTGACGGGAGTGTGATTACATAGTGGCCAAAGTATTCGTGTATGGCAGCTTAACCACCGGATGCCGTTATAACCAGTATTACCTTCAGGGCAAGCCTTTTCTTGGCAAAGCTTTTGCGAATGGCTATAAGAAATATCACCTGGGCGGCGGTTTGGACGGCATCTCAGCTGATGAAAACGATCGAGTACCGGGGGAAGTTTATGAAGTCGATTCGCTGGCTAAGCTGGATTTTCTCCACAACGACGCTTTTTTCACCCAACAAACCATCGACGTCGAAATGGAAAACGGTGAAATCCTGCCGGTGTTAGCATATATCATGGTTTAAATCGGCAGCTTAAATCCCCCTGGATAAAGTACATTTAAGGAGGCTGGATTAATATCACTTACATGGAGGAATATCAAGCAAAACTGGTCAGCCCGGAAACCGCTGTAAAAGTCGTAAAGAGCGGGGATTGGATTGATTATGGTTTCGGCCATTCCAAACCGGTAGCCCTTGACCGGGCCTTGTCACTTCGCAAAGAAGAGTTGAAAGACATCAATATTCGGCAAGTTTTAAGTCTAAGTCCGCAAGCCTGCATCGAGGCTGATCCGGAAGGAAAAGTATTTGCCCTAAATGGGTGGTACTTTTCCGGTTATGATCGCAAACTGCATGATAGAGGTCGGGCTTTTCATATACCGATGGTTTTCAGCAACCAGGCTCTGAATTATCAAAAAAGTATCCATGACCAGGTTGATGTGGCTATGTTAAGGGTCACCAAGATGAGCAAAGACGGCTTTTTCAATCTTCACTGCGCTTGTGCTACCGGGCGTACCACCCTTGAGGCAGCTAAGAAAGTCGTAGTTGAGGTAAACGAAAAGCTGCCCTGGGCTATGGGGGGAGCAGACGAAGTCATACATATTTCCGAGGTCGATTATATCGTGGAAGCCGAATCAGCCGTCGAAGTAATTCCACCCGCGTCTCCCAGCGAAAATGACAAGAAGATCGCTGAACAAATAGTGCCTTTTATACGCAATGGAGCTTGCATCCAGCTGGGTATCGGTGGCCTGCCTAACTTGGTGGGCACTATGCTGGCTGAATCCGATATCAAAGACCTGGGTTGTCATTCAGAAATGCTCGCCGATGCCTTTTATCATCTGCATGAGGCCGGAAAACTTACCAACCGGAAAAAAGGAGTGGATAAAGGCAAGTCGACTTTTGCCTTTGCAGCCGGGAGTCAGTTCCTATACGACTGGCTCAATTACAATCCTTCCTTGATCACCTACCCGGCCGCCTACACCAACAACCCCAGACTTATCGCCCAAAATCCCGACACCATATCTATAAATGCCTGCCTGGAAGTTGATTTGTTTGGCCAGGTCTCCTCAGAATCTTCCGGCGCCCGCCAGATCAGCGGCACCGGCGGCCAGCTCGATTTTACCACCGGGGCTTATTTATCGGAGAACGGCTTTTCATTTATATGCTGTAATTCATCCTATCACGACAAGGACGGGAGTCTCAAATCCCGTATCGTTCCTACCTTGTTGCCGGGATCCATTGTGTCGGTCCCCCGTTCCCTTACCCATTGTATTGTCACGGAATACGGCATAGCCGACCTGGCCGGACGGTCTACCTGGCAGCGAGCTGAAGCCTTGATAAATATCGCCCATCCCGATTTAAGAGACGAACTGATCAAAGAAGCTCAAAAAATGCATGTCTGGCGTAACAGCAACAAATAACCATAATAGAATATCGTTAGTCACAGATGACCCGAAAGTGCATAACCCCCCGGCAATAAGCATCCGCCCGGATAATGGGCGGATTTTTTCATCCATTATTCATCAAACCATCACAGAATTATCACAACTACTCCCCATAATAAACTTATGCAAAATTTATTAAGATAGGGGGGGTTACCGCATATGAATAAAACGCTCACAAAATTCGCTCTCGATATATTGCTGACTGTTTTGTTTGTTATATTGATCTATCCTCGTGAAACCGGATTCAGCTTTCATGAGATAGCCGGCCTGGCTAGCGGGGCTCTGATAATATTTCATATGATCCTTAACTGGTCCTGGGTAAAAAACATCACAAAGAACCTATTTAAGCCAAAGGTCAAGACCAAAACCAAACTATTCTACTTGTTAAACACTGTTTCCCTGATAACCCTGATTGCCATTATTATCACCGGAATACAGATCTCGGTGGTGCTCTTCCCTGGTGCCGGTGTGGTCAGCCAGACTGTCGTTTGGTTACATAAATGGCTGTCCTATAGCTGCCTGGTTTTGTTCGGGCTGCACCTGGTATTACATTGGGGATTTTTTGCCCATACTGTGCCCCGCATGTTTAGGTCTCCGGGCCGCCCCGCTCCTGGCAGGATCGCTCTAAATCTAGGGGCGCTGGTATTGACCCTGAGTCTCATTTTTGTGCAAACGGGCTTCAACCAAACCAATGCTGCCCTTTTAATCCCGACTACTCAGGAAACTATCCAAAGCAGCAGCGACGCTGCGACTCCAGATAGCCGATCCGGGTCGGTTGACGACAGTATGCTCACCAACAGCACGGTTGCAAATACGCGCGGATCCGGTAAAAAACATTCCAGCACTGTGGCTGCAACCGTACCGTCAACATCCAGCAATATAAGTGCTCAGACTACTAACAGCAGCACCAGTATTAGTGGATCTACTGGAACCGCCGTTGGTTCCACCGCGGACCTGGTGACCTTATCCCAGTACCTGAGCAATTTATTCTGCACCGGCTGCAGCCAACATTGTTCCCTGCTAAGCCCCCAATGCAGCATCGGTGTCACCCAGGCTGCCGCTGCTAAACAGCAATACACCGCCATTTATGGCTCAGCTACCTTGAACTAATTCATAAAGCAGAAGCATATTTATCATGGTTAAAAGCGAAAAATACCGGGACCTAAAATCCCGGTATTACTATTTTCTATGAAGTCATCTTAGCTCACCTACGCCACGGGCTCATCATATAGTCAGTACAACCATATTTTTGGCAGCATCCCATTCCACGCTGCCGTTGAACAACTCCGTTATGAATCGAACCGGCACATAAGTGCGGTTATTGTACAGCATGGCCGGAACTTCTAATTGATTCGCATTGCCATTGACCCACGCGATATTGTTGTTGATCTGGAGTTTGAGATTTGTAGAGCCCTTTGATGCAGTTATGGTCCTGTCTACCGGATTATACATGGGTATTATACCGAGTTGTTCGAATATTATCCTCATGGGAACCATGGTGCGTCCATCCTTTATGAACGGATCGGTATCACATTGCAGCTCTTTTCTATTTACCATCAATTTGATCGGTGGACTTTTGACCTTGGTGATGACAAGTGCATTGCTTAGCTGTCGGCCAGGTGTGGTAAGATATCGGCCCCGGTAATAAAGTGAGGACGAAGCACCGCTATCGAGAGCCATAGCATCCAAACAGTTTAGTTTTTGGGCGATCTCACCCAGTTCTCGAACAGTCACGTTGGAGACGGTGCCGATTATCAGGGTATTAGCAGCAGTTATTCCGGCGAAACTCCGTTGATAGCGGTCGGTAACAATTTTGGATTCCCAGAATCCTTCTGCCTCGGCATCAGCCGTTACCACGCCGTTTTTCAGCACCGTAGGACCGGCACCGATGGTTGTCTTCATATTACTCCAATCCAATCTGGCCCCGGCTTGCTGGGTGTAAGGCTGCAAACAGCTGGTATCGACCCGGTATGCTATGCGATTACCGACCTTAAACCGGTTCATAATGCTTCTGTCTCCCACAACAATTGTAAAGCCGTCCGCGGGGATCATTGCTTCGCCTGTATGTATATCGGTAATCACTCCATTTCTTACTACTACCGAAACTTTATCATGGGGTCCGGTAGTCGTGCCATAAGCCAGTGTAAATATCACTACCGCCTCCGGTTCTTCGCGCATATGGTTAAAACCCCAGGCATACCAGTCATTCGGCCAAGTCCATTTGCCATTCGTGCTGCCTTTTATGCTTATATACATACTCTCTATCCGAGCCTGGTTGCTGTCGCTGAAACCGATGACTGAGCCAATATTACCGATGTGAATGAATTCACCCTGCTTCTGGATGGTGTTCCATGGCACAGGATAACCATTATAAGCACTGAAATAGGTGCCGTTTATAGCAGCAATAACTTCTTTATTAGCAGTAGCCAATTGCTCGGCGATATTTTTCAAGTCATCCGCCCGGCCGATCTGATTCTGGGCTATTGCCGCTTCGACCTTAATGGATGGATCATTCAGATCAGCCCTGACCAGGTTCACAGTCCGCTGACCACCTGAGAATGTCACGGTGGGAGAATCAGAGTAGATTTCAGCCGATGCTGAGCCGGTGTTCATAAATAAGAATAGGAATACTGCTACTGATACCACATACTTGCGCATAAGTTCACTCCTCCGAAATACGATACCTCAGTAACTATTCTCTTTATTTGATCCAAATCCTTCCTGTAATAGTCATCAGATGCCAAGGGTCTGCCTATCGCTTCTGACCACTTAATTGTGATAATTGCTATTCAACAGCCTGGCCCTATATGGGCTCTGGTTAGCGGAAACGAACGTCCATTAATACTTGATCACGCTTACCCCAACATCGGGAACAGACTTCGCAATATACATGTAAAACAAATACCGGGGCCTATACTCCCCGGTATTTTTGTCCAAATTATCAAGCAGGTCTATCGTTAGTCTCTCTTAAACCAACGGTTCCATGAAGACGAATCATGGCGGGGCTCTTCTCTGACCGAATTGCTGGAATAATAAATTGCCTCCCTTAATCTCGCCAACTCCCGCTTTATTCCCTTGATATCTTCAGCCTGATTATCTAGTTTAACGATAACCTCTTCCCGAAAGATCTTAAGATCCTCAGCTTGTTGTTTGATCTTCTTATATAACTGCCCGTTCATCTCTTGGAGAACTTGGATTTGTTCAATGCTGCTGGTCATAAGCTTGGTGGATTCCCTGGTTCGCTCCATGATTTCCACTAGGTTATTATGAGTTCTGTTTAATCGAGTCCCAACGACTCTCTCCAAAGACCTTTCCAAAGACTCCGGCATTTTATCAATGGAGATGGGCAAAGCCCCTGATCCCCTAATATCCCGCGAGGTTTGCCTTACGCTATCCATGATACATCCTCCAGTAATACTCCAAGATATCGTAGATCTTTTCCTGATTTAATAACTAATATCAGATTTGATAAGGATCATTAGTAGTAACTACAGTTGTCTATATATACAATTTGCATTATAGCTTTTCCGTTAATCATCTCGTGTCGAACGGAAAAATAACATTCCGTCAAAATGTTGCTTTTCTCTAGCCAAATTGTATATTGCAGTACATATTGTCGGTTGCAAGAATTTGGTCTTATCTGGCGTATATTACCTATATACACATCTTATCCCTAAGCAGGATCAAAGCAGAAATTGGTGTGCTATGATAGAATAAACGGGACGTATTGAGGAAAAACCTACCGGTCGGAAAGGAAGGAATGCGGGTGGGGAACTTTATAACACTCCCCGCATTGGCAATGTAAATCAGGCTTGAAAAATATGGAGGTGGATTATGCAAAAAGCTACACGTTCAACTATTACCTGGATTCTGATTCTGGCGATGGCCCTGCTGGTACCCGGCTTATATTTCCCAGCCACGGCCACAGCTGCCACCGCACCGAAAATTGTTATGCAGAATGCGGTAGTCCATGATAGTTATGTCACCCTGGAAGCGGAAATTAATCTTTATTCATCCAATTACCACATTGTCGAATACGGCTTTTATCACAGCCCTTATAGCTACAGCAGAAGTTATGGTCAAGGTGATGCCGACAGCTGGGTTAAAGTAGGAACATCTCCCGTATACCCAGGACCGGGTGAGTATTCATATGATCTATCTATTGACGATATGGAAGACATGGCTGGCTACGACAATGACGATCCCTACTATTACAGGGCTTACGTAAAATATCAAGACCTGGATCTTGGCACCGAGCGCACGATTTATGGCAGTTTGGAATCCTTCGAATTGAATGACCAGGGAGCACCTGAAGTTACTACCTCCAGTGCTGCAAATGTCGAGCCGACCTCGGCTACCCTGAACGGCAAAATCGTAGATTTCGGCGGCGATGACGAAGTAATTGAATACGGCTTCTATTTCGGTACTTCCTCCGATCCATACAGCAAGAAGATAGCGGGCGATGTCAGCAATAACATAAGCGAAGGGGATCAGTATGAATATGATCTGACTGGATTGAATCCGGACACAAAATACTATTTCCGAGCCTATGCTAAAAACAGTGACGGTATCGGTTATGGGGAAATCTATTCCTTCAATACTAAGACGGATGGTCAGCTCCCGGGAGTAATCACCATTAATGCTGCTGAGATAGATTCCGATACGGCCATTCTGAATGGTGAGATAACAGATTTCGGTGATGATGATGAAATCATCGAATACGGATTCTATTACGGTATCTCGTCATCACCTTCTAATAAAGTCAAGGTGGGGGATGATAGCGACAGCATTGATGAGGGCGACAAATTCCACTACGACCTGAGCGGTTTGACACCGGCTACGAAATACTATTTCAAGGCCTACGCTCGAAATGGCGAAGGTATTACCTACGGCACACTCAAAAACTTCACCACCCAGGGCAGCAACGGCAAACCCCAGCTCTATACCTGGGAACCCACTATCGGTGATGGGTATGCTGTCCTGTATGGTACGCTCAGGGAAGAAGGCACTTCAGAAATCGAACACTATGGCTTTTATGTAGGCTCTCCCGGGTATGAGGATGATGAGATCAAGATCGATTTCGACGGCCATCTTGATGAAAATGAAACTTTTAAATATAAGCTATCCGGGTTGGATTCTAGTGTGACTTACTATGTTAAGGCTTACGCCACCAACGATCAGGGTACTGGGTACGGAAGCCTTTACTATTTTGAGCTTGATAATGCCACCAAAGTCAGTATGTTTACCATCAATTCTCCCTACTATAGCCTGTTTGGTACTCCCAAGGTAATGGATGTCTCTCCTTATATCAAGGACAGCCGTACCTATATGCCGATTCGCTACGTTGCCTACGCTATGGGTCTAACCGATGCCGATATTATCTGGGATGAAGCTACCCGGACGGTGCTTCTGACCAAAGGGGGTACCCGGGTAACACTGCTGATCGGCAGTTACAATATTTGGGTCAACGGTATCCCTACCCCGATGGATGTAGTCCCGGAAATAACCAATGGCCGGACTTGCCTGCCCATTGCCTGGGTGGCCAAAGCTTTTGGTTATACTGCAGTTTGGAACGCCAACGCCAGAACAGTTTCAATTCAGTTGGAATAAATCTTCTGTTCCTACAAAATAAGTAATAGAACATATCCGGGATGGACGCTCCTTTCAGAGAGTCCATCCTTTTTGTTGACCTTCTGGAATCGTCGACAATCGTGTTACTCGTCTTAAGCCTTATTATCGCCAAGCAGTTTCGTTAAGATTCAGTCATAAAATGGGCAGGAGGTGAACTCCTGCCCATTCGTTATCAATAGTATTTAGTTCAGCAGTTTCTATCTGATGATTTTTGTCGGGATCGCATCATAACCAGTATTGTTGTCTTCATATATTTCCGTCACTGCTGCGTTAGCATCCGCCACTACAATAATATAGTAACTTTTTCCCATCAGCGCCGTATTACCAGGTATTTTTAAACTGGTAATGGCCTTGCTGCTCGAGTTTACCGCCAGGCTGGTTACGCTCCTGGAACCAAGGTAAATATCGGACGCAGTATCCAGGGTCTTGTCCAAGGAAAAATAGAATTTTATCACAAAGCTGCTGCATTTGGCAGTACCTTGGTTCTTAACGGTATTGGAGACAGATATGCTGCGTCCGATTTTGCCTGATGTGGGTCCATCTACTAGGGTCATGATCAGGTCGGGCATAGCGGCTGGAGCGGCAGTTATAGATATTGGGCCGGTGCTGCCATTATTGTTAGCTTCATTGGTTTCAGCCAAAATATCACCTGCATCAGCTGCGGCAATAATATAGTAATTGCCTGCTGCTGTTGTTAACGGAATGGTAAGGGGTGAGGTTGCTGAATTAATATCATTGGCAGCCAGTCCGGAGACTGTCCTGGATCCCAGAGTGATGTCGGAGGTATCTAAAACTGAATCGTTGGACAGATAGAATTCAATCCGAAAACTTCCAGCCTCGCCAGGTCCCTCATTGGCCACAGTATTAGCCACACTGATGGTAGTTCCGACAACCGCTGAATCCGGTGCAGTCAGATTACTCATTATTAGATCGGGCTTGGGGGCTTCGTTCACGGTCAGGGCATACGCCTCACCGACGTTATTGGTTTCATCGCTTTCATCCACAGCATCGCTGCTATCGGCCACAACGATTATATAGTATTCATCAGGTGCAGTCTGTCCATCAAGGGTAACTGTGGTTGAATTTGTATTGGAACTGCTGGCCCCCAAACTGGAAATAGTCCTGGAGCCTAGGGAAATGTCACCGCTGTTATAGGTTGAATCAGTAGAAAGATAGAAACCTACTGAGAAATTAGCCGCTGGTATGTTCCCCTGATTTTCGACTGTATTGTTTATGGTTATTTGCTGGCCAGGGTATGCGGTGCCAGATCCATTCGCCGAGGTAATTGATAAATTTGCCTGGCCTATCTGGATAGAGTTATTAGCAGTATTGTTCGACTCACTGCTCTCATCAATAGCATTGTTTGCATCTGCTACCGCAATTACATAATATGATCCGGAACAGTCTGCCGGAAGGGGAACGGAGGTAGTCATAGAGTTAATGGAACCGGCTGCCAGACTGGTAATATTTCTGGATTGCAGCCAAATGTCTGAAACATCCAAATTTTGATCTGAGGAGAGATAGAATCCGACATCAAAACTGCCCGCTGCTGCTGAATCCTGGTTTTTAACCGTATTTATTACACTAATGGTATCACCCGGGGTGGCACTAGTTGGCACACTCAAAGAACTCATAATCAGATCAGAGGTTGTTGCATTTGCGAAGGTCGTAAAGGCTTTAATGCAGACGTTCATATTAGTTTGCACAGATGTAGAATCGACCCAGGAGGTGCCATTGAATCCCAGATAGCTCTGGCCCACAGTAGCAGCGGCTTTGCTGCTGTAGCCGGAGTATGGGTACTCAACTGCCATGGGATACGCATTACTTGTATTAAGATTTAAGACTACAGAAAACTTCTGTCCCTTAGTCAAAGGGACAACTTTATTTAAGTCCACGGTGTGGTAGCCAGCGAAATCAATTGTTCCCGTCTGGGTGGTAACCAGGGTACCTCTGGTTGGATTTGAGGAAACACCGGTATAAATCTGGATGGTGAAGCTGCTATTGGGAGCCGGGGTGTAAAAAGAGACCGCGTTCAGGGTCTCACTATCAGCAGCAGTAAAAATATTGGCTCCCCAGGTGTAACTATAACTCCCCACCCATCCCAATGAATCGTAGCTGTATTCTCTTTCATAGTTGTTGGTCGGTTCAGCATTGTGAAAAGCCACGTTCTCAGCCAGGGCCGTTTTATCGTAGTAAGAAAGATAGAAATAACCATTGGCACCCCAACCGGTTCCCCAGCTGTTTTTAACGATCCAGGCACCATTACCAGCAGGAGTTATATTGAACTTTGCAGCTGAATAGTTGTCGTCCCAACCCACAATTGTCACCGCATGATTGGCAGAGTTAGATGTACCGTAGCAATAGGAGTCATAGGTGTCGTTAAATCCACTGCCGGAATAATAGAAAGACGTATAAACAGCGCCATGGTTGTAAATCTCTTGTTTAATGGTGCCGATGTCAGCAGGCAGGAAATCAACGTCCTGTATATGCTTCTGTACTGCAAGTCCGGTTGGCGATGAGGTAGAGGTTGCCACAAAAGGATCGTCCGATTCTTTTACCGGCCCGGCCCAGCGGCTGAGATAGGCAGTGGCCATATAGCCGTTACCGCCAATGTTGGGGCTGATATCGAAGCCACTGGCATTTTTCAGATTATTCTCGGAAAAATCCCGGCTATCGTTATCGACCAGCAGGGAAGACTCCATAGACCCATAAGTGGCAAATGCCCAGCAGCTGCCGCTGCTGCCCTGGTTCCTGACCGGGCTTACATCACCGGTGTTGCGAAGATCAAAATATGTATCCGTCACCCCGAGCAGGCTATGCGGGGACAAACTGGTTTCTTCCCCGATCTCCTGAACGGGAAGCTGTACAGGCAACGGAATGTATCCTAATATATGGCCGTCATCTGCGACCGGCAGATGGCTGTATTCACCGGAAGCAATGAACTCTTCAAAATGCGGATTATTAGGCGCTTTTGATGCGGCCTTGCCTGGAACTGCCAGCAAGGATGGGGTCATGGTAAAACAAAACATGGTGACCAACACCAGCGCTACACAAATCTTTGAGGATCGCCTGATTCTAAGCATACTCCTACCTTTCCTCTCTAATCAAAATCTTTTTCGAACACGCATTCTGTCTAACCTCTCAAGCCACCTGCTGGTTTCCATCTCTCCCCTCTTATTAATCTCCTCTATCTGCAATAATTATTTTCACCCACAAACAAATTAACCTGCCAAAGCCAAGAACGCCCAGCAGGTTTAATTATTCCTGCTCCTGGCAACCTGGCAGTCATAGCCTCATGGCCGTAGACCCATGGTTTTGCGTCCTCGCCTTTCGACGTGTTTGCCGTTTCAGAAGTTGTTTATAATATAGAACATTATTGGGTAAAATGTCCAGATATTTCCGTTCACCTTTGATCATTCTATTTGTAGTTAAGCCCAAAGGCACCCACTCACATTTTACGTGCCTTGGCCTTTCCTTTTTTTACAAGTAAGGATCAGACGTTTGTTATGCTTAATCTGGCGCAGCCTACCGGACTAGCCCATATGCTTGTTGAAATTGGCCTCATTTCCTTATATAATATTTCATGCACTCGACATGAATCTTATATTGATTCATCCCAACAATGCCGATGTGGCTCAGTGGCAGAGCAGCTGATTCGTAATCAGCAGGTCGGCGGTTCAAATCCGCCCATCGGCTCCACTAAAACAAAGTAACCACGCAGATTTGCGTGGTTTAATTATTTCTGCTTTATGTGGTGCATCTGTCGCGGCCAGATATTCTACAGTAGATAACCTGATTGAGTTCACTGACTAGTTCTTGGGGGGATTTTTTATCAGTAATAAATCCTTAACATCATCGAGAATAGCTTTGTTATCCACCTTGATCATCAGCCAGTAGGTACCGTTCAATGGCCGGGCCGAATCTATCAGTTCAATAATAGCCGGCTCAAATTTATCCGATATAGATTTAATCATTTCTGCAATCTCGGTTTTGATTACTATCAGTATATAGAAGTGATCTTCGGCCGGGTAGAGAGTGCAAAGCGATTTCCCGGCCTTCTTGTATTTGATATTCCAGCCCTTCTGCAGGGAACAACTGCTGTACTCCATCCGGGGTGCGGCTTGGTATCTGGTTTGGATAAAATCATTTAAATCCTGCCACAGCCCACGGATGTTTTTATTGAAGTACGCCTCTATAGCCTCGGGAGCAGGCTGGACTAGCTTATCAAGAATAAGATTATAATCGCCCATAGTATTCCACTACTTGACGGGGAACATGATCTTGGTCAGTAGCTCGCTGGGCGGGACCATACTGGGATCATTGTAGTAGAATTCATATGCAATCCCGGTGGGAATATAGTTATTGGCAGCCATCCATTCGTTCATAGCAGCATAAGCTGGTTCCATTTGGTCGTAGGGACCTATGTACATACAGGAAACCTGTTTGCCTCCCGGAATTTCCATGGCATGTACCTCTCCCCGCCCGGGAGCAGGTTCAGCCATGACAAAACCAATATCCACATCCAGATCATTCATGTCCATGTTGTAGTATGCCGAAAAAGCGCAATTGCCGGGTTTGGCTCCGGTTTCCATGATGCACTGGTACACCTTACCGAATGCTTGGCCCATTACCTGGCCGATATTGGTCACGGGGGTGCGGGTACGGATAGCCAAGGCGGGTTGGGCCCCTGGTTCTGACACTTCAAACTTATAATCCATTTCGTCATCCTCCCTCTTCAAATTATCTATCCCATATGATGCTCGGATGTCCAGTTATTCTCCCCTCCCCCCAAATCAATTACTTGATTTCATGCTTCTTCAATGTGGAGGAAATAACTTCGTTGTTGGTGGTGATAAACTCCTGCTTAACCATACCCACGCCTTTCTTAAAGTATTGGTAAAGGGTATCATTCTGGCCCGGGTATTTGACCTTGATACAGTTTTCAAATTTACCGGCCGGGGTTTCGACGGTAGCGTTGACGTCGATGATTTGTTTGTTGGTGTTCGGTCCAGCCCAGGCGGTTCCGACCTTGAGGGGAGCTTGCAGTATGATATCGTCGGTATTACGGGTAAAGTTGGTTTCCAGCAGGTTTTTAGGCTGGTAGTCTTCGCCGGCCATGTAAACAACCTTAACCACAGTACCGGTAGTCTCGATTATCCGGGTAGCTACGGTACCGCCGTTATCGTCGGAGGTCTGAGCCAGGTTATCTTTGCTGTACAAGACTTTGCGGGTGAAGGTCGCATATTCGTTGCCGGAGCCTTCATATTCCCAAGAGCTGCCGACGGTCAGGGGGAAGTAGTCCTTGGGCAGTTCCTCCGGCGGGGTGACATTTTGGTTGTTGCCCTGGTTATTGGTCTGGTTGCCGGGCAGATTATTGACCTGGTTCTGAGCGGCCTGGCACCCTCCCAGCACACTCAACCCTAAAATCAGTATCAGAATCAAACTTATCCTTTTCATACCCATCCTCCTTGTTTTGATAGTTTCATCCGTTTTATTATTTGCGATTGAACTATATTTAACCAAAACAACGGCTTTCGGCACGTACCAGGGCAAGTATTCTAGGACGATGATTGCGGCAGTTAATCAGTCGATCCATTTCATATAAGCATTGATGTAAGCTATTTCCCGGTCGGCAATCTCCTTGACCAGGGTGGTGGCCATGCCGATAACCGCCTCACTGGCACCGGCCAGCTCATTGGTGACATATTGGTTAAAAGGGATGCAGCGCATACTCTCCACCACCGCTTTCATATCGGCCCGGGCATAGAAGCCGTTCACCAAATTCATCAGGCTGTGGTAATATTCCTCGGCCCAGTCGGCAATAGCCTCTGTATCCGGGGTTCCATCCGCTAATAGAAATTTATCCTTCATTTTGCACCTTCCTTAACCATTCGCTGGCTTCATTTATGGCCATCTTTACCGTTTCCGGAGCCGGCCCCCCCGGTATGCGGCGCCGGGCTACACATGCTTTGACATCGATAAAGTCGTAAATATCCTCTCCGATCAAAGGTGAGAATTGCTGGAAAGCCGGTAAACCAAGTTCATCCAAGCTCAAGCGGTTGTCGACACAGTAGCGCACGGTTTTTCCGACCACCTCATGGGCATCCCGGAAAGGCATCCCCTGGTTAACCAAATAATCGGCCAGGTCAGTAGCATTGGTGAATCCTCCCCGGGCGGCCTGGGCCATCCGTTCCTTATTGAACTGGCTGGTGGTCAGCATGGGGGCGAAGACCAGCAAACATTTCTTAACCGTATCAATTGCATCAAACAGAGCCTCTTTGTCTTCCTGCATATCCTTGTTATAGGCTAGAGGTAAAGATTTCATCAGGGTCAGCAGGGTAATCAAGTCTCCGTAAACCCGTGCTGTTTTGCCCCGTACCAATTCGGCAATATCCGGATTTTTCTTTTGCGGCATGATGCTGGACCCGGTTGAGAAACCGTCATCCAGGGTGACAAAGGAAAATTCCTCGCTGGACCACAGAATGATTTCCTCAGAGAAACGGGACAGGTGCATCATCAGCAGGCTGGCCATACTGCAAAATTCAATCGCAAAATCCCGGTCGCTCACCCCATCCAGGCTGTTGCGGGTTATCTCGGTAAAACCGACTTGCTCCCGAACAAAATCACGATCCAACGGGAATCCGGTAGCAGCCAGGGCGCCAGATCCCAGCGGCATAGCCAGGAGCCGCTTGTGGCAGTCATCCAACCGTCCCAGATCCCGGCGCAGCATCTCAAAATACGCCATCAAGTGATGGGCCAGGGTAATCGGCTGGGCCTTCTGCAAATGGGTATATCCAGGCATGATGGTCTCCAGGTGAGATCCCGCTAGGTTGAGCAAGGTCCCTTCCAGGCTGAGCAACAACTGTCTTATCTGAATGATTTCATCCCGCAAATAGAGGCGCACGTCCAAAGCCACCTGGTCATTGCGGCTGCGGGCGGTATGTAATTTCTTACCAAGCTCGCCAATGCGTTCCGTCAAGAAAGTCTCTATATTCATATGTACATCTTCGGCAGCCACTGTGAACTCCAAGCGGCCTTCATCCACATCGGTTTGGATTTGCTTCAGCCCAGCAATGATCTGGTCACGCTCCGCCCCGGTTATGATCCCCTGCTTGGCCAGCATGGCGGCATGGGCCATACTCCCCTGGATATCCTGCTGGTACATGCGGCTGTCAAAAGCTATCGAAGCATTGAAATCCTCGGTCAATTTGTCCGTCTGTTTGGAAAACCGTCCACCCCATAATTTCATGTAAACACCTCATACAGAAAAAGTTTGCAATTTCATTTAAATTATAGGGCTTTTTGCCCCTAAATGCACTATCCTGACCTCCGGTCAACTACCTGCTCTGGCATAGCGTTAATCCGCACAAATTAAAGACCCGGCCGCAGAGACCGGGTCGGGTTAGGTTAAATAAGTGAAGATCTGATCAAGCAGCTGCAGTTCACCAGGTAACTAGTGTTTTGAAACCACTGGTCCGCCTCATCTATTGGCCAATTGGTTCTAAATGTTTACTACCCTTACCTCTTTTACGTAGGGTGCACAGTTGTCGGCGATAGCCTGCATCTCGGCCTTGCTGTAGGGAACCACCCGGCCATAACCCGGATCCAGGGTCACCCGCGGATTGAATTGTTGGATAGTATAGCGCTGGGCCCCTTCAATAAAGCGGGCGATTTCCACTATATCCTCAGGCTGGTGCAGAACTGGCACGACGGTGGTCCGGAACTCGACCTCAATTTTGGCCTCCTTCAATAACAGAATTGAACTGCGGATATTGAAAAAGTTTTCCGGGGTGACCCGGCCGCAAGCATCCTTGTATTTTTTTAAATCGAGAGGAGCTTTAATATCCATGGCCACATAATCCAGCCATCCCTGGTTGAGCAGCTGCTCCAGCATAGCCGTATTAGTCCCGTTGGTATCCAGCTTGACCAACAGGCCAAGATCTTTTATCTTCTTTATGTCGCCGGGCAGTTCTTCATTTAAGGTCGGCTCTCCCCCGCTGATAACCACCCCGTCCAGAAACCTTTTTCGCTTCTGCATAAAGGACAGGACTTCATCGATATCAACCCGGGTAGTATCTTCGCGGGGTTTAATCAAGAGGTCAGGATTGTGGCAGAAGGGACAGCGCAGATTGCAGCCGCGGGTAAATATAACGGATACTATTTCACCCGGGTAATCCACCAGGCTCTGTCTTATCATACCGCCGTACTGCAAAAATCCTCACCTTCCATCCAAAAAACTCCCACTTTGATACTATATCACGCCTACCCATTATTTGTAAATATTTCCCAACCTTTGTTGGGTTCGGCTTTCTAGCCTTGAAGAATCCCCTGTTTATTGGCTAAACGGAGGAGCCTTCACTTTTGCGTGAGGGCTCCTCTTCATAAGCCGCAATATTCTCGCTAAATTAGCCTGTCTTACATCACCGCGGTATCAAAGGTTCTTCTTTCCCGGAACTCTTCCTGTTTGCCGGCATTCCATTGGTCTACCGGCCGCAGGTATCCAACCACCCGTGAATATACTTCGCAATGGGTGACCTTGCCCTCTGCTTCGCAAACCGGGCACTGGTAGTTTTCACCCCTGATATAACCATGCTGGGGGCAGATGCTGAAGGTCGGGGTGATGGTGAAATACGGTAACCGGAACTGGTCGCATACCTTTCGAACCAGCTTTTTGACCGCTTCTACTGAAGACACAGCTTCACCTAAAAATATATGGAAGGTGGTCCCCCCAGTATACAGCGTCTGCAGCTCATCCTGGATGCTCAGCGCCGTAAACAGGTCATCGGTATAGTTGACCGGCAGCTGGGTGGAATTGGTGTAGTAGGGCTGGGCCCCGTTGGCTACTTCTTCTTCATTGGCTACCTTGATATCCGGATAGCGTTCCTTATCCTTGCGGGCGACGCCATAGGATACCCCTTCGGCCGGGGTAGCTTCCAGGTTGAATATGTTGCCGGTTTCCTCCTGGTAATAACTCAGCCGGTCACGCATATAATTCATTACCTCTTTAGTAAACTGCCGCCCGGCATCACTGCCGATATTATCTCCCAGGAAGTTTAAGCAGCATTCGTTCATACCTACCAGGCCAATGGTGGAGAAATGGTTCTTCCAATACTGGCCGAAGTTTTGTTTGACCCCGCGCAGGTAGAATTGGGAATAAGGATAAAGCCCATATTCAGTGAGGCTTTCCAGCATTTTGCGTTTTATTTCCAGGCTGTCCCGGGCCATGTCCATGATCTCTTCCAGGCGGTTGAAGAACTCGAACTTACTGCGGGACAAATAACCCAGACGACCCATATTGATTGTGACCACCCCAATGGAACCAGTCAGGGGATTAGCGCCGAACAAGCCCCCGCCTCTCTTTCTCAGTTCGCGATTGTCAAGCCGCAGACGGCAGCACATGCTGCGGGCATCCTCCGGGCTCATATCGGACCCAATGAAATTAGAGAAGGAAGGGATGCCGTACTTGGCGGTCATTTCCCAGATCTTATTATAGGCAGGATTGCTCCAGTCGAAGTCTTCGGTAATATTGTAGGTGGGAATCGGGAAGGTGAATACCCGCTCTTCAACATCACCGTCCATCATTACCTCAGCAAAGGCCTGGTTGAAAATATCCATCTCGGCCTGGAACTCACCATAGGTCGCATCCATATACTTGCCGCCGATGACTACCGGCTCGTTTTTCATGAATTCCGGCACCTTCAGGTCCATGGTCACATTGGTAAACGGGGTCTGAAAGCCCACCCGGGTTGGCACGTTCATATTGAAGACAAATTCCTGCAGGCACTGCTTGACCGATTTGTAGTCCAGTGCATCATAGCGGATAAATGGAGCCAGCAGGGTATCAAAGTTGGAAAATGCTTGGGCTCCGGCCGCTTCACCCTGCAGGGTGAAAAAGAAGTTGACGATTTGGCCCAGAATTGAGCGGAAATGCTTAGCCGGACCACTGGCCACCTTGCCCCGCACCCCTTTGAATCCCTCCAGGAGCAGATCGCGAATATCCCAGCCTACACAATAAACACCCAGGATACCCAGGTCATGAATATGTATGTCACCACTGGTCTGGGCTTCCTTCATTTGCGGTGTGTAGATCTGGTCCAACCAATACTGGGATACAATAACCGAGGAAAGATGAAAATTCATCCCCTGCAGCGAGTAAGTCATATTGGAATTTTCCTTGACCCGCCAATCATTGCGGCCTAGGTAGTTAGCTATGATCTGATTGTTGTTGGCTAATAATTGGTCGGCATTGCGCAGAGTTTCATGCTGCTTGCGGTATAATATGTAAGCTTTGGCCGTCTTATAATGTCCGTTCTTAACCAATACCTTTTCTACTAAATCTTGGAGACCTTCTACAGTAGCTATCTCATCGCCATCGACATATTGTGCTATGTCCATGACTTTTTCCGCCAATTCCTGAGCTGTTTGGTAGTCCTTGCCACCTACGGCCCGGGCGGCTTTAAAGATGGCATTAGTAAGCTTGTCCTTTTCGAAAGGCACTTCCCGGCCGTCCCTCTTCCTGATACTGGTAATATCCAATTGAATCCTCCCCTTAACTAACACAATATATATGGTGTTTTTCCAAGCATAAACACTATATATAGTATATATATTTATTTTTAGAATTCAAGCCGGTTTGCCAAAAAGTTTTGCGGGAGGATTAGATTACCATAATCTAAAATTGTCAAAACACATAAAAGCCTGCCGGATCAACACATCCTCGTGCGTCAACCGGGCAGGCTGGTGATTCGGATCGACAAAAATCTATTATTTTTCGCTGGCCAGTTTTTTATTAAGCAAGGCCTGCACCTTCAAGGGTAAGCCAAAGAGATTGATGAACCCTTCGGCATCTTTCTGGCTGTATATTTCATCGGCTCCGAAGGTAGCCAATTCCTCATTATACAGGGAATACGGCGAACGGGATGCTACTGCCGTACAGCTGCCTTTATAGAGCTTAACCCTAACCTCGCCGGTCACGGTTTGCTGGGTTACGTCAACAAAGGCATCCAAAGCTTGTTTAAGCTTGGAGAACCAGTTGCCATCATAGACGAGTTCAGCATATTTGGAAGCTAACTGCTCTTTCATTTGCAGGGTACGCCGGTCCAGGGTCAGCCGTTCCAGTTCTTCATGAGCAGCATACAATATGGTTCCGCCTGGGGTCTCGTAGACTCCCCGCGATTTCATACCTACCAGCCGGTTTTCTACCAAAGATACTATACCCACTCCATTGGCTCCGCCCAATCGATTGAGTTCAGCAAGTAATTCTACCGGGCCAAGGGCTTGCCCGTTCAGGGATTTAGGTATACCCGCCTCGAATCCAACCGTCACATAGGTTGGGTCTTCAGGGGCCTCCTCCGGTGGTACAGTTAAAGTATATAAGTGGTTTTGAGGTTCGTTCCAGGGATCCTCAAGATCGCCGCCCTCATGAGATATATGCCAGAGGTTGCGATCGGCGCTGTATATCTTCTCCTTGGTTACCGGTACCTCGATCCCATGGCTCTTAGCATAGTCGATGGCTTCTTCACGGGAGCGGATGGTCCATTCCCTCCATGGGGCTACTACTTTCAAATTAGGATTGAAGGCCTTAACCGTAAGTTCAAATCTTACCTGATCGTTGCCTTTACCGGTGGCTCCGTGGCAGATGGCAACCGCACCTTCTTTTTCAGCTATCTCGACCATCTTTTTGGCCATAATCGGCCGGGCAAAAGAGGTACCCAATAAATATTTCTTCTCATATATCGCCCCGGCTTTTAAGACCGGGAAAACATAGTCGGTGACAAATTCCTCTACCAAATCTTCTATGTAGACCTTGGAAGCTCCAGACCGCAGGGCCTTATCCCTGACCGGCTCCAATTCCTCTCCCTGCCCAACGTTGGCGCAGAAGGCTATAACTTCATAGCCGTAGTTTTCTTTCAGCCAGGGAATGATAATGGATGTATCCAAACCTCCTGAATAAGCTAGTACTACCTTTTCCATAACCCTTACCTCCAATAAATTTCACGTTAATTAATAAAATCTGTTCCCAGCTCACGACTTGGCCCCTTTAAGGCTGTACCTCCCACTTCCAGGGAGAATCAGTCACTGCCCTACATTACCAAGGCCATGATCGCTTTGTGGGCATGCAGGCGATTTTCCGATTCATCGAATACCACTGACTGGGGGCCATCCATAACCTCGTCGGTTATCTCTTTGCCGCGCTTGGCTGGCAGGCAGTGCATTACTATGGCCCCGGGATTGGCTTCTTTGAGCAAAGCTTGGTTTACCTGATAGGCGAGGAACTTCTTTTCCTTTTCCTCGGCTTCTCCTTCCTGGCCCATGCTGGCCCATACATCAGTATAGACCACATCGGCTCCCTTTATAGCTTCCCAGGGACTCTCCACAACTTCCAGGCGGGAACCGGTAGCCTGGGCATCCTGGCGGGCTTGGGCCAGTACGGCAGGGTCCGGTTCAAATCCCGGCGGGCAGGCACAGGTCATATCCATACCCACCTTGGCGGCACCATAGAATAATTCATGGGCCACGTTGTTGCCGTCACCTACGAAAACTAATTTCAAGCCTTGTAGCCGGCCTTTATGTTCCTGGACGGTCATTAAGTCACCGATAACCTGGGTAGGATGAAGCAGATCGGTCAAACCATTAATTACCGGTATGGATGCCCAACGTGCCAGCTCCAGTACCTCATCGTGGGCAAAGGTCCGGATCATAATCCCATCCAGCATCCTTGATAAAACCAGGGCGGTGTCCTTGACCGTCTCTCCCCGGCCCAGCTGTATA